>JBJOPP010000139.1:0-3166 GCA_046050685.1 Bacteroidota bacterium | reverse complement strand
AAATCAAAATCAACCATTTTAATGGTTACCCACGACCGCTACTTTCTTGAAGTGGTGTGTGATACCATTTACGAATTGGAAGATCGCACCATTTATAAGTACAAAGGGAATTTCTCTTACTACTTAGAGAAAAAAGCAGAACGTCAAGAGCAATTGTCATCAACCATTGACAAGGCCCGTAATACCTTTAAGAAGGAATTGGAGTGGATCCGTCGTCAGCCAAAAGCACGTGGTACGAAGCAGAAGGCACGCGTTGATTCCTTTCAGGATATCAAAAAGGTTGCAAGTCAACGCATTGATGATGATGAAATAGACATTCCGGTGAAAATGGAGCGTTTGGGATCAAAGATTCTTGAACTTCATAAAGTAGGAAAGTCCTTCGGTGAGAAAGTGATTTTGGATGGCTTTACCTATAATTTTCAGCGAAAAGAACGCTTGGGGATTGTTGGAAATAATGGAACGGGGAAATCTACATTTCTCAATATCATTCAAAGTCGTGAAGAAGCAGATCGTGGTAAAGTGGTTACAGGTGAAACGGTTGTCTTTGGCTACTATTCACAGGAATTGATCAAGGTTGATGAGGACAAAAAAGTCATCGATGTCATTCGCGATATCGCTGAATTTATTCCCTTAGAGAAAGGCCGTCAGTTGTCAGCCGCTCAGTTCTTGGAGAAGTTTCTTTTCGATCGCAATATGCACTACAATTTCGTGCATAAGTTAAGTGGGGGAGAGAAGCGTCGTTTGAAATTGATGACGGTACTGATGTCCAATCCGAACTTTTTGATTTTGGATGAGCCAACAAATGACTTGGATATCTTCGTAATGTCTGTCTTGGAGGATTATCTCCGCACCTTTGAAGGCTGTTTGATTGTTGTTTCCCACGACCGTTACTTCATGGATAAAATGGTGGATCACCTTTTTGTGTTCGAAGGCGCTGGGGCGATTAAGGACATTATTGGAAATTACACTGAATACCGTAAGCAAACAGCTGCTGATTATAAAAAGGAAAAGCAAGAAGTGAAGGATGGTGCGCCAGCTGAAAAGGTGAAAGTAACACAACTGTCAACGTCTTCAGACAAACCTGCGGAGAAACGAAAATTGACCTTCAAGGAGAAGGAAGAATTCAAGGTGCTTGAAAAGGATATGGAATCCTTGGAATCGGAGAAGCTAGTGCTCACTGAAAAACTTTCCGATGCCTCCTTGTCGAATGAAGAGTTGATGAATGCTGGTAATCGACTTTCAGAAGTTGTCACGAAATTAGATTTCGTTACCGACAGATGGTTGGAGTTGTCGGAGTTTGTGTAAGAGGTTGAATAAAGAATAAAAAATGAAGAGGCTAATGCATCGCTTTCACATGAATTGATGCAATTTTGCTTTTTTCACTGTTTTTTCTAAATAAATTACCAATTGTTCATTTTTTAAGTCAAAATGCACAGTCGAATAATATGCTGTCAATAGACTAAACAATTTCTAATGTTTCCTAAAAACACACGATTATTCAGAAACACAATCTTCTTGTCCTCTATTTTATACGCTAAGCCAAATGAATATCCATTGTCTTCATCTTCATTGAATAATTGGCTAACGATTGCTTGGCAATTTCCGTCGGCAAGTTCTATAGTGTCTTCGTAAATAAAGACTACTGTTTCTGTATTCAAATCCTCAATTTCTTCATGAGCAACTTCAATGGCGGTGTCAATATCCTCTGCAATTATTTTTTGAATTTTATTTTCTCCTAATGAAATATAGGGATTAATGGTTACTCCACTTTGAATATTCATTATCGCATACTGTTCTGCTTCCTCGACAGCCTGTCTTAAATTGTCGTTTAAATCTATGAATTCCATATTCTATTTAATTAATTAACGAAAACAATTTACCGCTTTGGTTCACCAGATTCATTTTCAAGGTGAAGCGTATTTTCTCCCCATACTTCGCGCCGTTAAATGAGTCGTTGAGTTCTTTACTCATCCAAATCGGGAAATACATGCCGAATACTTTACCAAAGCGCATTGCCAATCCAGTATTGATTGCAGTATTCACCGTAAATCCATTAGAGAAGGCTCCGAAGTCTGCAAAAACTCCGAAAATACCAAATACGGGAATTGGGAGCTGAACATATACATTTCCTGTAGCCATCCAGTTGTAAGATGTGCCATAGCCAGATGCGCTTTTAAATCCTCCCATGTTCTCGTTTCTTTGCTGAGACCACATTCCTGCTTCAGGACCTCGGGCAAAATAATAGTCATCAAAGAAAAGGTCTTGGGCACCATTCGTACCACTCAAAGAAAGTCCATAAGGATCATTCATGGCAATTGGAGCAGCGGTGAAACGGTTCATTCGTCCCACAAATCCTCGGATTTCAATCCAACGTTTCATAGAATAACGTGCATAGCGGTAGGCATAATTCACTTCACCCATTGTACGGTTGATCCATTGTCCTCCGCGTAAGCGCAAAAGCTCTTGACGTACTTGAATATTGAATTTATGGTCTGGGTATTTAAGATTTAAGTCATACTTCGCAAAACCTCCAGTGTAGCTTAGAACTTGTTCTTCCGGAGTAGCGAATGTTCCTTTGGCAATTCCTTGAATTTGAATGGTTTGTGTCAAAGGGCTATTTTTCAATCGATTTCCAATCTTCGCAACCCAATACGGAGAAATGGCGAGATATACCCCGTATTGTTCACGTGTTGTTGTTTGATTGTCGTTCTTGAATGATTTCAATGATAAACCAAATTTTGATTGTTTCAATCCGGTTGCGGGAAGGCAAGTATAAGCCAATTCAGCAATTCCAGAAACCATGTTTCGGCCGACAGAATACATTGGGGCAACCAAGTATTGGAATTTACTAAAAGGTAAAGACATGTTGTGAAATGCGCCACCAACCATAAACTTGTCGTAAGCATTTCCAGCCACGATTGGTGTCCAATAAATGGTGTTGCGTTGTGGGTTATTGTCACCAATTAAGAATTCAAAATTTACTTTTTCAGCAGTACCAAAAAGCCCTTTTGAACGCCAGCTATTGTTGTCTCGGTAGATCTCTGGGATGTCATTTCCTACATCGATTCGTACTTCGCTGGCATCTTTAGTGGACATATGAACGATTGATTTTCGCTCTAATCCTGGTTCAACCCAAGCAGTCTCAAGCACATCTTCTCCGCGTGTA
>JBJOPP010000138.1:0-3040 GCA_046050685.1 Bacteroidota bacterium | reverse complement strand
TGGGACAGCCGCTGCACGTGTTCAAGGCAAATGATTTTTCCAATCAGACCATCACGGTTCGAAATGCAACTGCCGACGAAGCGTTAGAAACCCTCGACGGTGTTTCGCGCAAACTCACCGGCGAAGACGTGGTTATTTCTAACGAAAGCGAAGTGCTTTGCATGGGTGGTGTTATGGGTGGAAAAAATGCGGGCGTAAGCGCTGCAGATTCGTTCGTGGTTTTCGAAAGTGCTTGCTTCAATGCGGTGCGTGTGCGTAAGAGTGCGAAGCGCAATCAGATACATTCCGATTCTTCGTTCCGCTTTGAAAGAGGCGTTGCGGTAGACGGAATTCCAAATGCGTTAGCACGTGCTTGGGAATTAATTCAAGCTGAAAATCCGAACGCGGTGTTGGTGGAAGCACAAGATGTTTATCCCGTTGCTCTTCCGAAAACTGAAATTGAAGTCAAAGAAAGTTATTTGAAGTCGCTTTTAGGAATTGACATTCCAAGCGAAATTGTTGTTTCCATATTGAACGATTTACAGTTCGAAGTTTCAACGATTGAAGGCGGTTGGAAGGTGCTTGTGCCTTACAATCGTGTGGAAGTAACGCGTCCGGCAGACGTGGCGGAAGAGGTGCTTCGCATCTATGGATACGACAAAGTTGAATTGCCTTCGCGCATGACGCTTTCGTTGAACACCAAAGGAAAATCAGAGAGTCTTCATTTCCGTTTGGCTGACTTACTTGTTGCAGAAGGCTACACCGAAATCATGAACATGTCGTTAACGAAAAGCAAGTACGCTGAAGCGTTCGATGCGGCGTTGGGAGTGAACAGTGTTTCGTTGTTGAATCCGCTAAGCAAAGATCTTTCGCACATGCGCAGCTCGTTGTTGTTTGGTGGAATGGAAAGCATTTCGTTGAATGAAAAACACAGAGCAACCGACCTTCGTTTATTTGAAATTGGAAAGGAATACCGCAAGACGGAAAACGGATACAAAGAGAAGCGCAAATTGGCGTTGTGGCTGTGTGGAAAGGAAAGCGCTGAATCTTGGAACAACCCTTCGAATGCCTCGTCATTGGCGCAATTGCGGGCAGTGGTTGAAAATATTTTGAATGCGTTAGGCATTCAGCAATGCGATGTGATTTCAATTCAAGACTCTCCCATTTTCGCCTATGGAATGGAGTTGTCTGCACAGAAAAAATCGTTGGTGAAGATTGGACGTGTGAGTCCAGAAATTCAAGAAGCAACAGACGTTGAGCAAGAAGTATTCTATGCTGAATTCGATTTCGACACGTTGGAAAAATTAAGAACGCAGCAGCGCAATGCCTTCCAGCCTTTGAATAAATTCCCTTGGGTGCGTCGCGATTTATCGTTGTTGTTAAACAAGGAAACCACATTCGAAAGCCTTCGTCAGTCTGCATTTAAAAGCGAAAAGAAATTGCTGAAGGAAGTGAATTTGTTCGACGTTTACGAAGGCAAGAATCTTCCTGAAGGAAAGAAATCGTATGCTTTGAAATTCATACTTCAAGACGCGCAGCAGACCTTAACCGATGAGGTTGTTGAGAAGAGTATGCAACGCATTTTACAAGGCTTGCAGACGGAGTGTTCTGCGGAGTTGAGGTAGTTTTAGTTTGAATTTCTTGAACGATTAATTATTCGCTAGAATTTCGAGCAGCTTTATATTTATGTAGAGTTTCTCTTTCCCTACTTTTTCAGATTTCAAAAATCCGTTTTCTTCCAACGCTATCAGATAATTTCCAACGGTCTTTAAGTTTCCAATATTTTCAGCGATCAAGTTTTGACGTTTGGTGTATGGCAATCGGAATAAAATTTCAATCAAATCTTTTGAATAAATCTTTGGCAACTTAGCTTTTATTTCAGCAGCAGTTGATTCCATGGCAGCTGTAATTTTTTGAAGGCGCGTCGATCCCATCTTGGAAGTTTCTTCTACCATATCAAGCATATACAAGATGTAATTTTCCCAATCGTTATTTTCGGTCACACCTCTTAAGCATTTATAATATTCTGATTTGTTTTTAATGATGTACTCGCTCAGATAGATAGCAGGAGTTTGAAGGAGTCCAGATAATTTCAGATACAGCAACAAGAGAATTCTTCCTGTTCTGCCATTGCCATCTGAGAATGGGTGTATGGCTTCGAACTGATAGTGCAATATTGCCATTTTTATGAGTGGATCAACATGATCTTCTTCATGAATAAACTTTTCAAGGTTCGCTAGTTTTTCGCGAATTATTGTTTCGCCGCTTGGCGGTGTATAAATAACATCGCCATTACTGTTGCTGAGTTTTGTTCCTGGTGTATTTCGAATTGAAGCATTGTTTTGTTTAACGCATTGAACAATTTTAATACAAAGATTGGTTGTTATAAATGGTTTGGTTTTCAATTCTTCTATACCTAACCAAAGTGCTTCTTTGTAGCTTAAAACCTCTTTTGTAGCCGAGGTTTCGAGTTTCCTGCCTGAAGCTAATGACTTATAGAGCTCGTCGTTTGTTGTGATGATGTTTTCTACTTCAGAGCTTGCTTTAGCTTCCTGCAAATAAACTGTATCTAAAAACAGGGTTGGGTTTGGTAAATTCATAATGGTCCCATTCAGCTCAGCCAAAGCTCTTCCGGCGGAAATTGCTTTTCTAAGTATGCGCTTCGTTTCAATGTCTGCCTGCGGTGGTAATGCGGGCAGATCATTGTATGGAATTGACCGATTGAATTTGCTCATTTTTTTAAAAGTAAAATTTACTCTTCAGTTTGTTTCGAGAGTAAAAATAATCAAAAATTACTCTCGTTTCTGAAATAAGAGTAATATTTACCCTCGATGGAGGTGTTTTTTAATGACGGCAGACAGAGTGTTCTGCTGAGTTGAGGTAGTCTAGTTAGTCCACCTTCCATTTCTTTACTAGTTCATAGTTAACGCTGCGTCCACCTTCTTGTGTTTGCTTTAGGATACCTTTTTCTACAAGATCTTTAATGTCGCGCAAGGCTGTGTCTGATGATGTTTTATTGATTTTCGCCCATTTCGAACTTTGCAATTTCCCTTCGAAATTG
>JBJOPP010000137.1:0-2780 GCA_046050685.1 Bacteroidota bacterium | reverse complement strand
CTGCCCCTAAATTCTGAAGATTAACATCAGTTTCTTGGGTGTTGTCATAAGTAATACTGAAATAATCATCTTGCTTCGCTGCCTCAGGAAAGAAGCATATGCGATCTGCGCACAATGCAGGAACAATATCTACGTGCAAATCTTCAGTTTTTGCCTCACCAACACCTTCAGATCCGAAGGCATTTCCATCTTTCAATTTAGCAAGACATGAAATTCCATTTTGATATAAAGCAAGCGGGGTGCAAGCATAGTATGTCGTTGGAACCATAGTCATCTTGTACAACAATCCGCTAACATGCGTCAATAACATGCAACTGTTTGAATTGCCCCAATCACCATTTCCGCAAGAAGGACCTGCTGGCTGCCATGTCCACATGTATACAGAGTCAGCAACTTCAGGGTGGTTGCCCAATAAGGTCTTCAATCCACCGGTTGTTTGAGCCACATCAATGTACAAATCCATTGTTGCATTGGCATTGGTTGGAGAAGGAAATACAAATGCTGCTTGTGCGTATCCAGAGACAGCTACTGCCATTAAGGCTAAAGTGTATAATATCTTTTTCATGATTAGATGCGTTGGAAGTTAAACTTATAAATCACATTCTTGAATCCGTCTGAACACTGTCTGTGATACTGCAACCCCATGTTACTGCTTGTTGGAAGAACCATGTTTCCTAGGAACAATTCAAGCGTGTCAGTTGCATTCATTAAGGTAATCGTTGACGGTGCAAGATTGTCGTCCAATGACCAAGTACCATTTGTTCCGAAGAAGTTCTTTCCTTCAGTGATGGTTACAGTATAAGTCTGTGTCGGAACATCAAGCGTTATACGCATCGGTTCAACACCAGAAACAATATAAAATTCACTCAAATCACGTTCTTCCAAAACAGGATTGTTTGGATCTTGCTGAATGAAATTGGTCAGCTCCCAAGTGCCTCCCATACCTTGCAACTTATCCGAAGTCTCACCCAACTCTCCGGTGATTTCTGGCTTACATCCAGAAAACAACCCAACAGCTAAAGCTGTCATGAAAAATATTCTTATTGATTTCATATCTTATTATTTAATATTCGTTTAAATACGGGCGAAAGATTTTTCGCCCTTTTAATTGCATCCTCCTTCCGGATTACCAACAAATAGGGCAGAAGTGAATTCACTGTTTGGGAATTGAAGTGCCATACCTGGACAATTCCATGGTGCGTTTCTTACATAAATAGCTTCACCCTTTCCGCCCATACGCTTCAATTGGTTAATCCATTTTCCTTCTCCCATGGTTTCAATGCGGTATTCACGACGAGCTGCTGCAATTACTTCAGCTGAAGTAGAAGCAGATGACAAGTCATTCAATCCTACACCAAATGCTCTATCGCGAACATCATTAATGTCTGCAATAGCAACGGAAAGATCTCCGCCCATTTCACCCAAACATTCGGCACGAATCAACTTCAATTCAGTTAAATAAATAATTGGAATATTGAAGAATACTTTGTCTTCGAAGCGAAGGTTCTTGTATTTACCGCTGCTCGATTGCATCCAACCTAAACGGTCATCTGCACTGTTTAAGTTGGTAAATTGATAAAGTTCATTTGAGAACATCAAGTTTGGAGGAAGAGCTCCACCCGCATTGTAGTTACCTATGAAGTTATCTGTGCGCTGATCAACATGGTCAGCTCCAGGATTTGAACTTACAATTCCAAATACCGTTTCAGGATTCATTGCAGGTGTTGCAGGAAAACGATCAAGGGTATCGCTCATGGTGTAAGAACCAGAATTGATAACTAATGAAGCGTATTGTTCCGCTTGAATGTAATTATTCATTTGGAAATAAACCATTGCCATTAATCCAGCAGCTGCATTCTTAGTCGCGTAATTTCCATTGGTTTCAGGAAGGTTAGCGTAGGCATATTCTAGATCCTCAAGAATAAATGCATAAGACTCGGCAACAGTGCTTCTCGAAAGAGGCTCGTTGCTTGCTTCTCTTCTAAGAATGATTCCTAAATGAGAGTTGTTTGCAGTGTATCCATATGGCTGTGCCCAAATCTTAACAACATTGAAATGGCAAAACGCACGAATGAATTTTGCTTCAGCTTCCATGCGGTTGCGATCGGCATCTGACAATCCATCAATCAAATCGAAATTCTTCATCAAAGAATTACAACGGTAGATGGCATAATAAAAATCGCCATAGGTCCCGTTAGTAGTAGGAGTGAAGAAGTTTGTCTCGCGATTGTAAACCGCGTTGAAATCTAAACCGTTTGGTTCAGCCATGTTGTCTGACATTAATTCGCAAATGTTCTGATATTTTCCATCAAATAAATTTGCAATAACATCGTAACAACTGTTCAACAAACGCTGAGCATCGTCGGGTGTTTTCAATGCATCCTCTGCTAGAATTGCACCTTCTGGTGGATATTCTAACATTTTTTCACAAGAGGCAATTCCTAGAGCTAATCCAATAGCTAAAATGAAGTATGATATCTTTTTCATGTTCGTTCGAATTAGAAGTTAGCGTTTAAGCGAATGTTGAAACTACGCTCTTGCATTGGCGTTAAGTAAGTCACGTTTGGACTTAAGTTTCTGTCTTGCGCGTTTTCGAAATCACGAACCACTTCAGGATCCAATCCAGGGAAGTTCGTAATGGTGAACAAATTGGTAACGCTTACACCAATGTTCAATCCTGTCATCTTCATTTTCTTAGTTACTTCGTTCGGGAAGGTATAGTCTAAAGATAAGTTTCTCAAACGCATGTAATTGGCTTTGTACATGAACAATGAAGTGTT
>JBJOPP010000136.1:0-2758 GCA_046050685.1 Bacteroidota bacterium | reverse complement strand
CACTTTTTCTCGACTGACGAATTCCTGTTCATTTTTTGGATCCATGTAACGCAAGAAGTACCAAGAACTTCCCGCCCATCCTGGCATCGTGTTGAATTCCATTCGATCACCTTGGAAGTGATTCCATGCTTCTTTTGTTGCTCTTGCTAAAGGTGGTTCGCCGTCTTCTGTTGGCAAATATTTGTCGACTTCCGGAAGTTCAATCGGTAAGAACTCATCTGAAATCAACGATGGAATTTCATTTTCATACGAAACTGGGAAGGGTTCTCCCCAATAACGCTGTCTCGAAAATACCGCATCACGCAGACGGAAATTTGTTTTCCCTTTTCCAATTCCTTTTACTTCAATTGCTTCGATGGCTTTCTTCATCGCTGCTTTCGCTTCAAGTCCATCTAAAAAGTCTGAATGAGCAATGCGCGCATCTTTCTCCGTATATGCTTGTTCACTGATGTCAACATCCGCAAAAATATTTTTTATTTCTAGATCAAAGTGCTTAGCGAAATCGTAATCGCGTTGGTCACCACACGGAACGGCCATTACGGCACCTGTTCCATACGATGCTAAAACGTAGTCACCAATCCAAATGGGAATACGTTCTCCATTAAATGGATGAATTGCGAAAGCTCCAAGTGCTTGTCCGGTGATGTTTTTCACATCCGCTTGACGATCTCGTTCCGATTTTAATCCTGCTTCTCTTTGGTAATTTTCTACGGCATCTTTGCAGTCTGCACTCACCAATTGATTCACCAATGGATGCTCAGGAGCCAATACCATAAAGGAAACGCCAAAAATTGTATCAGGACGCGTGGTAAAAACTTCGATGGTTTCTGTTGAATTTTCAATGGCAAAAACAACACTAGCACCTTGGGATTTTCCAATCCAATTGCGTTGTTGTTCTTTGATGGAATCAGACCAATCGATACGGTCTAATCCTTCTAGTAATCGTTCTGCATAAGCTTTTATGCGCATTGACCATTGACGCATGCGTTTTTGCTCAACAGGATGACCACCACGTTCTGAAACACCATTGACAATTTCGTCATTCGCTAGAACGGTACCTAAAGCTGGACACCAATTCACCCAACTTTCTGCAAGATAAGCAAGTCGGTAAGCTTGGATTATTTCTTCTTTTTGATGAACCGAAAAAGTGTTCCATTCAGCAGAGGAGAAATGTCCTTCGTAATCTGTTACAGCCTGAATCTTTGCATTTCCTTCTGATTCAAATTGATGAATCAATTGAGAAATTCGTTCGGCTTTATTTGTTTTTAAGTCGTAATAACAATCAAATAATTGTTTGAAGATCCATTGTGTCCATTTATAGTATTCCGGAGCTGAGGTTCGTACTTCGCGAGACCAATCAAAACTAAATCCAATTTGATCTAATTGTTGGCGGTAACGTGCAATATTTTCTTCGGTTGTAATGGCAGGATGTTGTCCTGTTTGAATCGCATATTGTTCCGCTGGAAGTCCGAAAGAATCGTAGCCCATTGGATGTAGGACATTAAATCCTTGTAATCGTTTGTAGCGTGCGTAGATATCTGAAGCGATGTATCCAAGTGGGTGTCCCACATGGAGTCCTGCACCAGATGGATAAGGAAACATGTCCAAGACATAATATTTAGGCTTGGATGCATCTTCTTGCACGTGGTACGTACCACGATCTTGCCAATTCTTACGCCATTTACTCTCTAGATTTCTAAAATCGTATTCCATATCCTTGTTTTCGAAGAACAAAGATAAAAAGGATTCAAGAGTATACCTTATTCTACACAAGTAAATGAAGCAAACCTATTAGGAAAAGGAGGAAATCGAAATAGCGGTGATTTATTTTCGGGCTTTTTTTCAAGTAAATGAAATAAATCAACGGAGCCATTGTGAGTAGAATTGAAAGTATTTGGATATCCAATCTTTCACTAAATAAGTTAATCCTACTAGATAGTGCCAAATAACTGAACAACCAGAGGGCAATAAGTGCTTCCGTTTCAGATTTTTTCAGGTACAATGGGATTGTTTTAATGTGGCCTTCATCCACTGCCCTATCCTCCAGATCTTCCACTATTGCTAGAACTAAGAAAAGAAGGATGTGAGAAAAATCTTGATTCGGAACAAGGCCATACAAAGCAAACTTTGGAATGCCAATGCCTAAAGCAAACCAGCAAATCGAAATAAAAACAGGTTTCAAAAAAGGAATTTTCCGCCATTTGATTCCTTTTTCATAGGTAAGAACAAGGAGGCCTAAGACTAAATAAACGGCAAAAGGCCAAGATAATGGATGAAGTAATAAACCGTATCCTATCCCAATTAATCCTGTTAAAACGAGATAGATCCAATGATTTTTACGTTCATACAGCCACTGGTAAGTAGTAAAAATAGATAAACTGAATAACGCGGCATATATCCAATGAGCTATAGATAGGATTCCAAGTGAGAAAACGAACGCAAATACGCTTAATAAAACATTGTTTTTAAACGAATTTGAAATCATCCAATCAGCTCTATTACCGTGGACACCTCAATGTTTTCTATGCACGTACAGTGTGTTCCTTTTTTACATGACTGGCACGTTTGATCAAAAACTAAGTACTCCGCTTTTGGTCCAATGGCACGCCATCTTCCTGGATCTATTGGTCGACGCATTGAAAATAATCCAATTGCATGGATTCCGGAAAGTCCGGCGATGTGATACGGTCCAGTAGAACAGGCTACCAATGAATTTGAACGTGCTATAAGCGTGATTAATTGCGCTAATGACAATTTA
>JBJOPP010000135.1:0-6752 GCA_046050685.1 Bacteroidota bacterium | reverse complement strand
CAGGCCAACAGACGGCCGTTTTCTTCGGGCATTCCAGTGTATTTCTTCCAAATCTGAACTTTAGTGTCGTCAGAGTTTAGAAATTCCTGAATGATTTTGTGTCGTTCTTCTGTAGTAAAATGCTTAGTTGTCTTTTGAATGATTTTCTTGTTCATGTTTTACACTTTTCAGTGTAAACCTATTTTAGGACAAGTCATGGAAGGGCTAGAATCGAAGCAAATAGAAACCGAACGCAATCTTGACAAAATATTCAAAGCTCTTGAAAAAGGAAGCGATGTGAAACAAGGAATTTTCTTCAACGATAAAATCTTCGACGCCTACGTCTTTTCCAGCGAGCTTATTTCAAAAGCAAAAAAATCAATCATTCTAATCGATAACTACATCGACGAAACAACACTGCTTCAACTTTCAAAAAGAAACAAAAAAGTCAATTGCACGATTTATACCGAAAGAATAACCGAACAACTCAAACTCGACCTAGAAAAACACAACGCACAATACAATCCGATTGAGATTCGAATACTGAAAAACTCCCACGATCGTTTTCTAATTCTCGATGAAAAAGAATTGTATCACATCGGAGCTTCACTCAAAGATCTTGGGAAAAGATGGTTTGCTTTTTCACAGATGAATGGTCTTGTTAAAGAAATTCTTAATCATCTCCGATGATCAATTCTTCGAATCAATCGCATTGCGATCAAACCTTCGGTGAAATCTTTCAGATCAATCACCTCGTGATCAAACCTCCGGTGAATCATCGTACCCTCTCTTACCCTCTCTTCCCTTCTCTTCCCTTCTCTTACCCCCTCTTCCCTTTTAAATAAAACGCTTCCCTTTCCATAAAGAGAGTTTCTAATTTAGAAAGCAAATCCCCCTCACTCAAAAGCGGACGCTTCGTGCGCTCCTCAGGCGTATTCAATCGATTGAACAATTCATCAATCGGGACTTCCAAATACAAGACTTCAAAATGCTTCAAGGAGAATTCTACTTTTTCTTCAGTTGTGAAAAAACCCGCACCCGCTGAAATGATTCCCACCGGCTCATTTACGATAGCCTTCACCATTGAAAATTCTTCTTCTCGAAATTTCTCCCAGCCTTCATCTTCCACAAATTCAGCTATACTCCTTCCCCACTTCTTCTCTAACATTTCATCCACTTCATAACACGACACACCCCTCTCCTGAGCCATCCTCTTCGCCATCGTGCTCTTCCCACACCCAGGCATTCCTACTAATAAAATGTGTCTCTCCATATCATATTCCTTTTACCATCCGCTCCGCGGTCATCCGCAACGCGGTCATCACAACGTGTTGTGACCCGTAAAAGTAATTTAATTCAGAGGTACATTTGTACCATGAGCAGATTTACTTCTTTATTTCTCGTGCTAATTAGCATCTCAGCTTTCGGACAGAAGAAAACAACTTCTCCTTCCGATCAACCCATTCCTTCCCTTGTGATTGGAATTACCGTTGATCAGATGCGCAACGATTACATCGATCGATTCTGGAACGACTACTGCGAAGGCGGATTCAAGCGCCTCGTGAGAAACGGTTCATACGCCCGCAACCTGCAATACAACTACATGCCCACCTACACCGGTCCGGGACACGCTGCCATATTCACCGGCACAACGCCCGCTCACAACGGTATCGTAGCGAACGACTGGTTCGAGAGAAAATACAACCGCATGACCTACTGCTCGTCAGACTCAATGGTAACCGGAGTGGGAACTTCTTCAGCGGCTGGAAAGATGTCGCCACACTACTTAAAATCAAGTACGATTGGAGACGAACTAAAAATCTTCACCGCAGGAAAATCGAAAGTCATTGGCATCTCTCTCAAAGATCGCGGTGCCATCCTTCCTGCCGGTAGAACTGCCAATGCCGCCTATTGGTTCGTTGGTGGTGAAGAAGGCGTGTGGGCCTCAAGCTCCTGGTACATGCGCGAACTTCCTCAATGGGTTACCGACTTTAACACCAACGGCAAAGCCAAAGGCTACGCGGCTTCAACGTGGAACCTTCTTCTTCCTGAAGAAAATTACACGGAAAGCATTGAAGACAACAACGCTTACGAAATGCCTTTCAAACCGCTACTTCGCCCTGTGTTTCCCTATAACATTGACACCCTGAAAAAACACAACGGTGGATATGAGATTCTAAAAGGAGTGCCGATGGGAAATTCATTGACACTCGATTTCGCGTTGGCAGCTATAGACGGAGAACAACTTGGAAAGAATAACACGACAGATATGTTGTGCTTGAGCTTTTCTTCTACCGACTATGTTGGACATCAATTCGGAACTCATTCCAAAGAACTGCAAGACACCTACATTCGTCTCGATCGTGAATTGGAAAGACTTTTAAACGAACTCGACAAGCGTTTCGGGAAAGACAACTACCTCATCTTCTTAAGCTCAGATCACGGCGGAGCGCCAACACCAAGTCTTATGCAGAAGTCGAACGCGAACGCAGGATATTGGTCCTCTGATATGTTTGAAGATCAAGCGGAATTGTTCATGAACTCAAAATACGGACAAGGCAACTGGATTTTAAATGAAAGCAATTTGAACCTATTCATTAACCGAACGCTCGTTCGGGAGAAGAATATGAAACTTGAAGACATGCAGAGAACCCTTGCAAAATGGACCGAAGAACAAGAGCATGTAACCAAGGCGTTCGCTAGCTGCGACCTAACCGAAGAAAATTACACTTCTGAATTGGGACAAAAAGTACAACTCGGTTTTCTTCCTGCACTTTCTGGCGATGTGATTTATGTTCTTGAACCTGGCTATATGGAATATTCTAGACAAGGCACCACACACGGTTCTCCGTACACATACGATTCGCAAGTCCCATTTATTTTGTATGGAAAAAATGTTCCGGCTTCAACCAACTACGCCGCGCATTCCATTACCGACATTGCCCCAACCGTTTGCAGCTATTTGCGTATCGGTTTTCCAAATTCAAGCACAGGAACTCCAATCATTAGCTTCCTCAGACCTACAAAAAAATGATTCATATTTCATTAAGCACGCCGCACATTCACAGAAAAATGGTGAAAGTGCGAATGACTTTTTTAAGCACTTCAGAAAATCAAATCGTTCAGCTGTCTTCCTGGAGACCCGGACGATACGAGATGGGAAATTTCGCGAAGAACATTTCTCACGTTAAGGCTTTCAACGCTTCAAACGAAAAAATTTCAGCCCAAAAAACTGCAAAAGATCAATGGTTAATTGCGTGCAAGAGCGAAGAGCAAATCACCTTTGAATACTTCTACTGCGCCGCAGAACTCAACGCAGGAAGCACATACGTAAACAGTCAAATGCTCTATGTAAATCCGGTGAATTGTATTCCTTTTTTACCCGAGAGAGCAAATGAAAAATACACCGTCGAAATTTTAGATTCCTACGCGCACCTTTCCACAGGCCTGCCGCACGAAGGAAACAAAATCTTCGCGCAAAACTTCGATGAACTGGCCGATTCCCCTTTTGTAGCGGCACATAATCGTGAAGTAATCTCACAAGAAATTGAAGGCGTTGTTTTCAAAGCACATGTATTCGGACAAACAACGTTGAACATCGAGCGATTTTGGAACGATGTGAAAACATACACTCAACTTCAACTTTCCATCTTCAAAGAATTTCCAGTTAAGCATTACAATTACTTGTTGCACTTCACACCTTATTTCATGCATCACGGCGTAGAGCATACAACAAGCACTGTTATTGTCATGGGACATGGCGAAAACTTCGACCGTGAAGAGAAGTACAACGAGATGCTTGCCATCTGCAGCCACGAACTCTTTCACACCTGGAACGTAAAAACATTGCGTCCGGTTGAAATGATGCCCTACGATTTCACCAAAGAAAATTACACCCAACTCGGATATGTAGATGAAGGCGTTACCACCTACTACGGAGATCTATGCCTACGCAGAAGCGGAATTTGGAACAACGACCTTTGGAAACATTCGTTGGAAAAATGGTTAAACACCCACCACAGAAACTACGGAAGATTCTCATACAGCGTGGCGGATAGCAGCGTAGATACTTGGCTCGACGGATATACCCCTGGTGTTCCATGGAGAAAAGTTTCCATCTACAACGAAGGCGCTTTGCTTTCCATGATTCTCGATATTGAATTGATTTCAGCAACTGAAGGAACGAAATCGCTTGACGATGTCATGCACAGCATGTACCACACCTTCGCGAAAAACAACAAAGGATATTCAGTTGAAGACTACTGGAAATCCCTCGAATCTGCGGGACTTTCAAACGCGCAAGACTTCAGAAAAAACATTGCAGAAAAAGCAGTAGATTATTCAGAGCATTTGAAAAATGCATTCGATAAAATTGGCGTTCAATTGGAATGGACACCTTCAGTTTTAGCAACCGAACGTTTGTTCGGTTTTAGTGTTGACATTCAAATGGGCAAATCGAAAGTAACTTCAGTTTGCATGAATTCGGCAGCGGATATAGGTGGATTGTGGTATGGCGACGAGATTCTTGAGATAGACGGAATTGTAGTAGACCGCAATGTCAATTTCCTCATTGAAGCTACCACAACGACACAGTTACTCATTCTTCGGAATGGGGTGCAGTTCGAATTAACACTTCATTCAAAACCTGAATTGCCCATCATTCAACAATCTCATATTGCATTCCCAGAAAACAATGCGCTCTTCAATTATTGGATAAGCCAACGTAACGCATAAAAAAAGGGCCTTGAAATTCAAGGCCCTTTTTATTTGTTTTCGATTCAGAATTACTTCTTATCGTCTTTTACTTCTTCAAAGTCAACATCGGTTACTTCACCGTCGTTGCCTCCTGCTTGTTGCTCTCCAGCACCTGCATCTGCAGCTCCACCAGCGTTGTTGTACATGTCTGCACTAGCCGCTTGGAACACTGCATTCAATTTGTCCATAGACGCCTTAATGGTGTCTAAGTTCTTCTCAGCATGCGCCTTCTTCAACTCTTCCAAAGATGCTTCAATCTCTGTTTTCTTGTCTGCAGGAAGTTTATCCCCGAACTCTTTCAATTGCTTCTCTACTTGGAAAATCAATGAATCGGCCTGATTCACAACGTCTGCTTCTTCTTTTGCCTTGCGGTCAGAATCTGCATTCATTTCTGCTTCCTTCTTCATCTTCTCGATGTCTTCCTTGCTTAATCCGCTAGAAGCTTCGATTCGGATACTTTGCAATTTGTTGGTTGCTTTGTCAAGTGCAGAAACGTTAATGATTCCATTCGCATCAATGTCAAAGATAACTTCTACTTGTGGAACCCCTCTTGGTGCTGGTGGAAGACCGTCTAAGTGGAAACGTCCTATTGTGCGGTTGTCTTTCGCCATAGCACGCTCACCTTGCAATACGTGAATCTCTACGCTTGGTTGGTTATCACTTGCCGTTGAAAACACTTCAGACTTCTTCGTAGGAATCGTAGTGTTTGCATCAATCAACTTCGTGAACACTCCACCCATGGTTTCAATTCCCAATGAAAGCGGTGTAACGTCTAACAACAATACATCTTTCACTTCACCAGTCAATACACCACCTTGAATTGCCGCTCCAATCGCTACAACTTCATCAGGATTCACTCCCTTGCTTGGATCTTTTCCGAAGAAACTCTTCACCGCATCTTGAATAGCTGGAATACGTGTTGATCCACCCACCAAAATAATTTCGTTGATGTCGTTTACAGACAATCCAGCGTTCTTCAATGCGCTTTCGCAAGGTGCAATGGTTCTGCGAATCAATGAATCTGCTAACTGCTCGAACTTCGCACGTGTTAACGACTTCACCAAGTGCTTTGGTATTCCGTCAACAGGCATGATGTATGGTAAGTTAATTTCTGTTGTTGTAGAACTAGATAATTCAATCTTCGCTTTCTCTGCAGCTTCCTTCAAACGTTGAAGAGCCATAGGATCTTTCGAAAGATCTAAATTTCCGTTTTCGTTTTTGAATTCTTGAACCAACCAATCAATGATTACTTGGTCGAAGTCATCTCCACCCAAGTGCGTATCTCCGTCTGTTGACAATACTTCGAATACACCGTCTCCTAATTCAAGAACAGATACGTCGTGCGTTCCACCACCACAGTCGAACACCACAATCTTCATCTCTTGAGATTTCTTGTCTAGTCCGTAAGCCAGTGCCGCTGCAGTTGGCTCGTTAATGATACGCTTAACTGTTAATCCAGCAATCTCGCCCGCTTCTTTCGTAGCCTGACGTTGCGCATCGTTGAAGTATGCCGGAACGGTAATAACCGCTTCAGTCACTTCTTGTCCCAAATAATCTTCAGCAGTCTTCTTCATCTTCTGAAGAATCATTGCTGAAATTTCTTGTGGAGTATACTGACGGTCGTCAATCTTCACGCGAGGTGTATTGTTGTCGCCCTTCACTACCGTGTAAGGCATACGCGTTGCTTCTTTTTCTGTTTCAGAGAAAGATGATCCCATGAAACGTTTGATACTTGAAATCGTCTTCGTTGGATTCGTAATGGCTTGACGCTTTGCAGGATCTCCTACTTTACGCTCACCACCTTCTACGAAAGCAACAATAGAAGGCGTGGTGCGTTTTCCTTCGCTGTTCGCGATTACCACGGGCTCGTTTCCTTCCATCACAGATACACACGAATTCGTGGTACCGAGGTCAATGCCTATTATTTTACTCATGTTCTTAAATTTTCAATTTGTTTCACCCCGCATTTCAACCAATATGCCACAGGAGATTCGCGATAGAAATCTGACAGAATTGTC
>JBJOPP010000134.1:0-3228 GCA_046050685.1 Bacteroidota bacterium | reverse complement strand
CGTACATGTTCGGTATACTCCAATCGCCGCGACCGTTATAGAACTCAATGTCACCATCGTCGTATAAGGTGAAGATTTTGGATGATCCGTATGTGTTTAGCGTAACAACATTCGCTTTCACTGATTCCTTTCGTTCAATGTCAAAGCTGGTGTAGGTATTTCCTCGCCATCCAAACCCCACATTCTCTTGAAGGTAATTCGGGTAAATATAACCGCTATTGTTGGGGAAGAATGAAGTCAGCATTTCGTTGAATGAACCAATGCCGTGGTAATCTTCGTTAGTCAGTTGGAAGGAACAATAACCGCCTTGTTTCAGTTTTTTAGAAATCGTAAATCCTCTAGAAACCAAAATCGAATCGATCTGCTTTTCATGAGGGTCATAATTGCTAACGGGCGCGGAGAATGTATAGGAGATTATTCCTTCAGCATTCGTGGTGTTAGATGGAAGGAAGGTGTATCCGTTTTTATTGCAATATTCAACAACCTTCCAAAGGATTTCGGCATCTAGTAAAATTTTCTCTTTTGAAACGAAACTCGGAAAGGCTTCTTGCAAACTGCTGTTGTGGAATTGATACATGTACTTGCTTACAACCGCGGCTTTCCATGCTTTCAGTTCTTCAGTCGGGGCAGAGCCAATTTTAAGCGCTGAAGGTGTTTCACATTTTCCAAATTTGAAACCCGAAGAATAAAAGCAGTTCTTTGTTACATTGCCCAGAGAGTCTTTTTGAATCCAGTTTCCATTCAGCAAGTCGAAGGAGTAATTTTTTTCACTTTGAAGTTTTCCATTCGGAAAGAAGTCTCTTTCGGTTTGTTCTTTTTCGTGAAGAATAAGTTCCCATTTGAAATTTCCATTTTCATAGAACTTCTCAATGTGTTGATCGGAAATCCCTCCGTTGTAGGTATAGTATGTCTGTGATTCTAATTTTCCTGGAGCGTAATAGTTTGCTGTAAGTTGTTTCGTGTTTCCACTTCCAATATTTGGAGTTAGGTTGATATACTTGATGCTGCCATCTTCGAAATATTCAGCAGCAAGGGTATCGTTCTTTGCACGATAGTATGTTTTCTTCTTCAATTGTCCGGAATTGAAATATGCGTAATACTCAGAAATTTCAGACGGACCGTGATAGTAAATGGTAATGTCATTCGGAATTCCATTGTCGAAATACGATTTCTCAAAGCCCCTGCCGTCGAGCAATATTTCTTTTTCATACACCACCTTTCCGAGTTCGTTGTAACGAATGGTATGAGGAATAGGCCAGTAATATTTTTCGTTGTTGAATTCTTCGGTCGTTTCAATTTTTCCAGTGTTGTAATTATAACTGACCCAAGTGCCAACGCCAAAGTCGTCTTTGTAGGTCTGCACATGCGAGAGTTTTCCATCGAAAAAATAATGTCGCCATTCGCCATTTTTTCTTCCATCAACATATTGTCCCTTGGAAATGAGCACGCCTTCTTCGGTGTAGGCTTCGTGAGGTCCGTTTAATCCAAGATCATATTTGGCAAGTGCGTTTTTAGAATAAGAATAGGTGTTCAATGTGTTTAGCTTACCGTTTTGGAAATAAGTTTTACTCACGCCGATTGGAACGGTCTGCCAGCCATAGCCTTCAGAATCGATTGTGTGTTCAGGAATGTAATCTGAAGAAAATCCTTTCAGCTCTTCTGCGCGCAACGCAGCATACGATTGAACAGATTGCAATTTGCCGTTGGGATAGTAGTGCGAATCTTGCCAGCATCTTCTTCCTTTTTTATCTAAATAATATTTGGAAGTTCTTACTAAGTATCCGGATTCAGAATACTCTGAGTATTCCGCAATGGTGCTGTCGTGCTTTACGCGTTCGAAGGAGGTTCGCTGGCGGGTTGGATTAATAAAGTTAGTGAGTTCCGATTGGATGATTCCGTTTTTGAACACGCGCTTTTCGTAAATATCACTGGTGTTCGACATGTATTGAATGCACGTTCCGTTCATGAGTATGTCCGGAGAAACATCCCAATACGTGGAGAAAAAATAGTTGCTTCCTTTTTTGTTGGAATAATTGAATATGCATGAAGTCTCTTGTGAGTGAACCAATGAACTAAAAAAGCTCATAAGGACGAAGAGAAAGAAAACTATTTTATTCATTGGTATAAAGTTATAGAAGTCTTGCTGTACAAGCCAAATCATTATTCGTTCATTCCAAATCACGCATAACTAGCACATAAGGATTCTTCAAGACAGATCGTAAAATTTCGGAATTCAATTTTGAGGAACGAAACTTATAAGTTACATTTGTTATGCAGAAGATTCGAAGGGTAATATTTTTTAAATCTTATTTTCATCAGTTCTATTCCGAACAGAATAAAAGGGTTCAGGATAAAATTGATTGGCTTATTGAATTGGTTGAATCTTACCAACATTTATCAAGTAATCACTTGAAGAGTATTAGCAATTCTAAAGGATTGTTTGAACTTCGAATCATGTTGGGAACGAATTGTTGGCGAATTTTCTGCTTTTTTGATGATGGGAATATTGTGGTCTTGCTCAATGGATTTGTTAAGAAAGATCAAAAGACTCCAAAACGAGAAATAGAAAAAGCGAAATTATTAATGCACCAATACCATGAAGAAAGAAAAAGGTAAATTAACAACTTGGTCGGAATTTAAAGATGAATTCAAAGGTCCCATAGGAACTCCAGAGCGAGATGCTTATGAAAGAGATGTGGCGGCGTTCGTAATCGGAATGCATTTAAGAGCACTTAGAGAGGAAGCCAACCTTACTCAGGAGCAGTTTGCGCAAAAAGTGAATAAGAAGCGCAGTTATATTTCGCGAATTGAAAATGACGGCCGAAACATTACGTTGAGAACACTGTTAGAGTTGTTCGAAGTTGGGTTAGGAAAAAAAGTGACCATCGAAATCAAATAGGCCATGGGTGCACTTCCATTATTCATTGTGGGATTTGTCTTTGCATTAGCTGCTTTGATCACGCTCAAATTTCCACCCAAGAAAATCAATAGCATTTACGGCTATCGTACTTCACGCAGCATGAAGAACCAAGAGAATTGGGATTTGACGCAGCGCTTTTCTTCTCAGCTCATGTTGAAACAAGGATTAATCATGCTACTGCTGGCTTTAATCCTTGCTGTATTGCCAATCCCGATTGAAATTGCTACACTCATTTCGCTCTTGTTGCTTTTGACGAGCGTTATTAACCTTTTCGTTCAAACCGAAAAAAGATTGAAGTAAAAAAGGCC
>JBJOPP010000133.1:0-13172 GCA_046050685.1 Bacteroidota bacterium | reverse complement strand
TTACGTCAGCGAGTTGCTGAATTGGAACAATTTTCTGGAGCCACAGAGAAGCTCATTGTCAATCGTGAAGCGAAATTCAAGGGTATTATCGACAATTTTCGTTTAGGCTTATTGGAGGTAGCTCCGAGTGGGATAATTATTCACGCGAACGAGTCGTTTTGTGAAATGAGTGGGTTTACTTGTGAAGAGCTACAAGGTCAAGACGGTGGTGACTTGCTATTGGACGCGGATGAGAAGGAAAGAATGAAAGTTCGAAATGCTTCGCGAATTGAGGGCGAAGAAGATGTTTACGAATTAAAAGTATTAAACAAGAATAAAGAAACGCGTTATTGGTTAGTGAGCGCAGCACCGTTGTTAGATGATGAAGGCTGTGTTCAAGGATCTATTGGAATTCATTGGGATATTACCCAAATGAAGGAATTGGAGTTAGAATTAATTGAATCGAAAAGGAAGGCCGAGGAATCTTCAAAAGCCAAGGCTATGTTCTTGGCGAACATGAGTCACGAAATTCGCACGCCGTTGAATGGAATTGTGGGTATGGCTGAGCAATTAGCACAATCACAACTCGATGCCGACCAACGTTATTTTACAGATATCATGCGTTCGGCTTCTTCAACATTGCTTTCGATAATCAATGATGTACTGGATATTTCAAAAATTGAGTCAGGTAAGTTTAGTATCGAAACGACAACTTTCAACCTCAACGAAACCATCAAAAGAACCTTAAGCATTTTTGGCGAAAAGGCCAAGGTTTCAGGTATTTCATTGGATATTGATCTAATGGATGATCGCGGTATTATGCACTTAGGAGATCCGCATCGTCTGAGCCAAGTGTTGTTTAACATTGTGGGCAATGCGATTAAGTTCACCCAGGCAGGTTATGTGCGCGTAACCTCTAAATTGGAACGGGGCGAAAATGATGTTTGTTGGGTCTCTTTCCAAATAGAAGACACTGGAGTAGGAATGGATTTGGCCTATTTAGCCAAGGTTTTTGAAGCATTTTCTCAGGAAGATGCAAGTATTACACGAAAATTCGGTGGCAGTGGATTGGGCTTAAGTATTGCGCGAAGTATTGTGCAAATTATGGGAGGAACCATTCAAATAGAAAGTGAAAAAGGTAAAGGAACCAAAGTTTCTATTCGTATTCCGATGCGAATTTCCAATGATAAAACGAAACAAGATATAGTTGAAATGACAGACTTACAAAAATCGCTCAAAGGTCTTCGTGTGTTGGCTGTGGAAGACAATGAGTTGAACCGAATGGTGTTACAGGTCATTTTAAAAAAGTGCGAAGTGACGGTGTCTATGGCGCACAACGGTCAAGAAGCGATTGAGATGATTCAGGGGAATGAATTTGATATTGTCTTAATGGATGTTCAGATGCCCATTGTCGATGGATTGGAAGCCACGAAATACATTCGCGAAGAGTTGAAGTTAACGACCCCAATAATTGGTTTGAGCGCAAATGCAATGCGTGAAGAGGTGGAAATATGCAAGCAAGCTGGAATGAATGACTATTTGGTTAAGCCATATTCAGAGCGGTCATTGGTGGAGGTCATGAAAAAATGGAGCCTGGAAAATCAAGTTGTCGAAATTGTAGAAGAAGAAAAATTTGTTGAAACTTTGGATTTATCCATGCTGAAACAATATGTGGGAAATGACGATAGTGTAATGAAGGAAGTCGTACGTGGGTATTTGGAACATCTTCCACCCCAACTAGATCGATTGGAATTGGCATTGGTTGGATTGGATGTACTTGCGCTTCGTCACGAGCTTCATCAATTGAAAGCGAGTATGGAAATTATAGGTGTTCGTCCTGACGGCTTATCTTTTGCGGGCATTTCCAATGAACTTAAAAGTGAAGGACTTTCTTCACTTGCCAAATCGGCTATTTCTTCTGTTATTTCTAAGGGAAAGAACGCGATATATTCGCTGAAAGAACTCGTGAAGTAGATCACTTTATTCGCTTATGTTTACAAGGAATTCCTGAAATATGGTTTAATCTTGCATTGAAAATTCGAAAGCGTGGGAAAAGGTAAAAGATATGTGATACTTGTAGACGATGAGGCCATTATATTGAGCGTCTTGTCGCTCCATGTAAAAAGTTTTTTACCTGAAGGAATCGAATTACTCACAGCCAATTCAGGTGAAAGTGCATTGGAAAAATTAACGCCACTGCTCAAGGAAGGAGGAGAATTGTTGTGTGTTATTAGCGACTACATGATGTCGCCCATGCGTGGAAGTGAGCTACTTGGACATCTAGAAGTACTTGCCCCTTCCAGCAAAAAAATAATGCTTACCGGTCAGGCCGATTTACAAGCGGTATCAGAAGTATTGAATAAAGCAAGGCTCTTTAGATACATTGAAAAGCCATGGGAGCCAAAGGATCTAGAACTTACCGTTCTTGAGGCAATTCACATGTATGATAACGAAACTGAGCTTGCAAGAAGAACGCAGGAACTTGAGATACTTCATAAAGAACTCGAGCAAAAAGTTATCGATAGGACAGCGGAACTCAATCAGAAAAACGAAGAACTTCGCCAGGGCCTACAGTATGCGCGATTTGTTCAAGAATGTTTCTTACCAAATCATACCGATGCATGGGATGTACTTCCTAAGCTGCACGTGTTTAGCACCTCGGCAGAGGCGGTATCGGGTGACTTTTACTGGTACAAAAATCTAGGAGATTCGGTTCTTATTGCACAAGGTGATTGCACCGGACACGGTTTGGCGGGAGCATTATTGACAGTACTTGTTAGTGATTTACTTTCCGAAAAAACCAGTCACATTAAAGGTGAAGTAAACGTTAAAGAAATAGTTAGCGAGACTGTAATCGACTTAAAGAAACGTCTACGCAGAGATGTGCAATATTCAGATATGGTTGCAGGATTTGATTTAGTACTCATGCATGTCGATTTGAAATCGGGCAATGCCAATTGGGGGAGCTTGAATTCAAATCTTATGTTGGTGAATGAAAGAAATGAAGTGGAAATCATTTCTAAATCGAAAGGGTTTCTTCATTTAGATCATGAAATTATAGAAGTTGCCGGAGGTAATTTGAATATCAAGGGTAAACACGTTGTGATGTGCTCCGATGGTCTTTATGATCAAATTGGTGAAGTGTCGAACAAGCGTTTGCGCATGAGCGGTCTTATTCAATGGATTGAAAGTGGACAGGTTTTCTTGGAAAACAAATGTGGCATCGACGATTTGTTTGCTGCTTGGAAAGGTTCACAAGATCAAACCGACGATGCCACATGGGTGAGCTTCCAGCTCAATCATTAATCTATCTTTTCGAATCTTCCTGCGTATTTTCCATTCACTTTTACGAAGTAAATGCCACGTGAAAAATCAATTACATTCAATCGAGTTGTTGTTGTGTTTGGATTTTCAACATGAATAATTCTTCCTGTTAAATCTAAAATTTCAATACACTTTATCGTTGTATTGTTTTCAATCGTTAGAAGAACAGAAGCAGGATTTGGATACAAACCGAATGTTTGTTCGGTTTCTGTAATTTCAACCTCGCAATTGTTTTCAGCTCGCGGTGTGGCTGATCCATTCACAGCGAACTCTCCTACAACATCAGAGCATCTTCCCCAAGCATCATCAATATTTTGGCTTGGAATGTTTGTCGTTTGAAAAATGTTTCCAAGGGTGTCGGAGAGACTCAAGAATCCGCCTGTAGAGGAAAGGTTGAAGTTTGTGTGCGGATCGAGATACACATTGTCGTTATCATCTGACCAGATTAAAAGATGCTGTCCAGGTAATATGAATACGGATCCCGGGAACTGCCATTTTGTTGGAACAGTTGAATCGTCGCTAACACAAATGGTGTTCAATCCGAGTGGAATAGCAGTGGTGTTTACTACTTCAATGTAGTCTTTGAATTTTCCTTGTTCGTTGGAAATAACTGTAGTGTTTTTTGTGACCACTTCATTCAACACAATGTCGTTGGCTGTTGCCATCTGAATGAGGGCGTCTATTTTATAAAATTCATGTTCCGCTCTCTCTGGTGAGAACATCCCAGCGGTTGAATTTTCAGCATAGATGTAGTACTGCACGCGAAGTGAATTCACTGGAATTGAAACGCCGAATACGCCATCGTTTGCGCCACCGTCATTGTGAGCCCCATCGTCGAACATGAGCGTTCGTGTGAAGACGTCAGATCTTTTATATCGATATCCCAAATAAACTTCTGAGCTATTGGATACTGTAGCATTAATGGAAACGGTTTCCAAATAGTATGGTGAAGAATTCGAAGGAACAACATTGGTAATTGTTGGAGGAACAGCTGCAAATGCTGTAGTACCCTCTAAGTAGGTCGCGCGAGAATCCATCAACTGATAAACTCCTACTGTTCCGGCGCCTGGAGGTCCACCGCCACCGGCAATGGTTGTGGTTAAGTTGTTCAGATAGTTTTGGTAAGTATATAAGTAGTTTGGGTCTGTGCTCACTGCGTTATCAGCTGCCGCGTGCATAGCATCTATGTATACTTTGTAATCGGAGTTCACGAAGTTCTCTCTATTGATGGTACGAAGATGAGCAGTGTACATCTTTTTGTACATAGGATTGGCAAGAAGTTTATTGATGAGCGGCCATCCGGAGTCGTTGATGTGGATATAAGGATCCATTTGTTGCATGGTTGTAAGTGTAAGATTTCCGCCGCCTCCAGGTCCTCCTCCGCCTGTGTTGGTTCCAAGCATGGTGAAACTACCGTATGACATGTTTACATCCCAAACGGTTGGTATCCATCTGTGTTGGTGGTTTCGATACAAATAATAATTCTGACGGAAACTTCCAGAATAGCTATCAAGGTTTACGAGCACATCGTTATATGCGAGCATCCACAACGCACGGTCGATGTCGAGGACATTTGAAATGTTTGCAGAGTAGTTGTTCAAGGTGTCAATGAAATCTTGAAGCTTGTTCCATCCAAAATCTGATTGCACTTCGTACTGGGTAAGATAGCCTGTTGAATCTGCGGTTGAATACAGCAGTCCGCTTCCACCTCCTGTTTGCACATTTTGCGGATTACACTTTATGAAGCTTCCGGTTGAAGTGTAATAATGATCGAAATTAAAGCGATTCCCAATGTCTTGCGCGTTTGTATATATACCGTGGTAGTTGCCATTAACATAGACTTTGGCGAGATTCGCTTTTGGGCCATCCATGTATTGACGAAGAATTTTGTAGGAAGAAATTTCACGTATCATACTTGGATCTGAAAATCCGTTGTTCAGCTTTAAATCTTCATACCCCTCGTAGTTTTGATCTAACAAGTAATCCAATTTGATGTGAAAAGGGTTTTTGGCTCTTGTCGCATTGTAGGAACTGTTCCCTTTATATTTCACTCCTACTTGAAGAAACGGTTGACCGTTAATGACCACGCTATCGGCTACAGTATATGTTTCATTGGCCACGGCTGCATCTAAAATTGCATCCCAACCCGCAGTTGGAAAGTAAATTCGAATGTCTTCAATGGTGTATGGATCGTAAAAAGCTGTTTGCGCGTTGGCTTGCAGAGAAAAGAGAACAAAAGATAAAAACAGAATTTTCTTCATGTTGAATGTGTTGCAACGAAATTATGTTAGAACAGCGTTAAGAATCGCAACTTGTCAAAAGGTTTAATCTCATTTTTGAACACCTAACTTTTATTTGAGAGGAGTCAATTACATTTGAAGCATGAAGCAGTATCATGAATTGTTACAACACCTTTTAGACAACGGTGTAAAAAAAGAAGATCGCACAGGTACAGGAACGTTCAGTGTTTTCGGGCATCAAATGCGATTTAATCTTGCGGAAGGGTTTCCGTTAATGACCACGAAGAAACTTCATACGCGTAGTATTTTTCATGAACTTTTATGGTTTTTGAAAGGCGACACGAACATTGCATATTTGAAAGATAACGGTGTTTCCATTTGGGATGAATGGGCCGATGAAGATGGAAATCTTGGTCCTGTATACGGCTACCAATGGCGTTCATGGCCAAACCCAGACGGTACTTCAACCGATCAGATTGTGAATTTGGTGAATGGATTAAAGAACAATTCAAATAGCCGCAGACATATTGTTTCTGCCTGGAACCCTTCATTCATCGAAGAAATGGCGCTTCCGCCATGTCACTGTTTGTTTCAGTTTTATGTGGCTGAAGGAAAATTGAGCTGTCAACTTTACCAAAGAAGTTGCGATACATTTTTAGGTGTTCCCTTCAACATTGCTTCATACGCGTTGTTGGTTCACATGATAGCGCAAGTTTGTGATTTGGAGGTGGGTGATTTTGTTTGGACCGGTGGAGATGTGCATTTGTATACCAATCACGTGGAACAGGCGAAATTGCAGCTTACACGTGAGCACCGCGCGCTTCCAACCTTGAAATTGAATCCAGAAGTGAAGGATCTTTTTGCCTTCACCATTGACGATATCTCCATTGAGAATTACGATCCTCATCCACACATTAAAGCAGCCGTTGCAATCTAATGGAGATATCATTAATCGCCGCCATGGGCTTGAATCGTGAGATTGGAAAGGACAACGATTTAATGTGGCATCTTCCGAACGATATGAAGTTCTTCAAGGACACTACGAAGGGGCATCATATCATTATGGGAAGGAAGAACTACGAGAGTATTCCACTTGCGTATCGACCTTTTAAAAACCGCGTAAATATTGTTCTCTCTCGCGACAAGAATTTTCCAGCTCCTGATTGTATTGTGTTCGATGAATTGAGCCGTGCGCTTGGTTTTGCCAGAGAAGGTGGCGAATCGGAAGTGTTTGTTATTGGTGGTGAGCAGATATACGCTTGGGCGCTGCGCGAAGGCTTTGTTCAAAACATCTATTTAACACATATTGAAGGCGAATTTCCCGGCGCTCACGCTCATTTTCCGGAATTCGATGCGAGCTTATACACGCGTGAATTAATCATGGAACAAGAGGTTGACGAGAGGCATAAGTTTGCTTTTAAGACTTACAAATACACGTTGGTGTAAGATTCTTCGAAAGATGTGTTACAAGATGCAAGCAAGATTCTACGAAAGATGTTTCACAAGATGCCTTCGGCAAGATGCAAGCAAGATTCTACGAAAGATGCCTTTGGCAAGGGGTTAGTTAGCGAAGCTTCTTTTGAAAAATCTTACGGAGTATCTTTCAACAAACCTATTTTTTCTTTTTAGTTTTCGGTTTAACTAAAGAAAAGCTATGCTGAACGAGTTCTTTCAATAACTTATCGGGAACATCGCTGTTCGGAATGACAAGGTTCCAGTGTTTTTTGCTGGTGTAATATCCAGGTTGAATGCCGTTGTATTGTTCACGAAGTTCTATGGCTCTTTCCGGATCGCATTTCATGTTAATACCACCTTCGAAATGGTCTAGATCTACCATTGCGAAGATTTTGTTTTCAATACGAAATACCAAAGCACTCTCGTTGAAGGGTAAATCGGAAGTTACCTCTTCACTAATGGCTTGACACGTTTCGAAAAAATCTTCGATGTTCATTAGTCGTAAGCTGCGCAAGGAACGTGGTTGCGTTCTTTCAGTCCGCAAGCTCTGAACCCGAGTGTTATTTCATGTGTATTTGTAGCGGCATAACGCAAGCGATTTGCGGTAATGTCGTATGCGTAAGCAATGGTCAAGTATGGAAGAGCATCTAGTTTTACCAAGGCCGATCCACCGTGTCCACTTCTTCCAGCTAATCCAACCGCAATAATTTTTTTGTATTCAAGCATGGCTTGACCTTCCAACGAAGGTTTGCTTTTCCCTACATAATTCAACAAAAGAGCAGGTTTGAAGGTGAAATTATCGTTCAGTTGAATGGCTTTACCATAGGCAAGCGTGAAATGCCTGCGCATTTGAGTGTCAGGAAGTCCTTTCACTTTCGGTTGTGTAAGTTGTCGAACGGAAAGTCCAAAGAATCGATCCCTGCGATATAACCACAAACCAAAGTTTACGGTTGGTGCAACAATGGTTCCCAGAGAATTTCCAATTACAGGATCTATTTGTATATCGGGCATTGTAATTCCACCCAAACCCAGTCGGTATTGTGTGAATCCAATACCAATCCCTGAAGACAAAGAATACCCCTTTGTTAACTTCATGTGGTAAGCGTAATTGGCAACAAGCGAGGTCGTTCCAAAAGGCCCATAGGTGTCGTTCTCAACCATTACACCTAGTCCATGGAAATTGTATCTGCGAACACCAAACTTATTGTGAACGTTAACATATCCTGTCTTTGGCGCTCCTTCGAACCCCGACCATTGCATGCGATAACCTACACGCGCTTCCAAACAAGGAGTGCTTCCGGTTACAGCTGGATTGTAGTTCAAATAATTATAAGTGAAATTCGTATAATGCGTAAGCTGTTGAGCGTGTGTTAAACCACTGCACGCCATCAGAAGAGATATGATTATGAATAGCTTCTTCATCGTAGTATAGAAACTATTCCTACATACGGCGGGATGTAGAGGTTATACGTATTCAATTCAATCACGTAGTAATATGCACCAGTGGGTAAATATTTTCCGTTGTTGGTTCCGTCCCAAGGAGTGCGATATCCGAGCGATTTAAAAACTTGTTGTCCCCATCGATCGAATACACTCACCACAGCGGCTTCGAAGACAGGTCGGTCAATTCCAGTGATTGTCCAAGTGTCGTCAATGTTATCGTCATTCGGTGTGAGTGCGTTATAAATTGAAATGGGAGAAAGAATGTTTACGAAAATGGGGGCGTTTACAGAGCAGTCTCCAATGGTTCCAACAGCTGAAATTGAAATGGTTTGGCCTTCTTCTGTTGGATAAAAAGTCATGGTGGAATCGCTCGTTATTTCGCTGAACTCAGGCATAGGTTCCCATGTGTACACGGTGCCAGCGCTACCCCCTTGTGCCATAGCCGAGGTTGATTCGCCTAACACAATTTCATAAGGGAAAGTTCCCGCTACAATATCTACAACAGTTCCTCCAATAAACAAATCGTATGAACAAATTCCGAAAAGAGGGTCGTGATCAGAACCAACAAGAATCACATAATCGTGATCAGGAAGCAATCCACCCACAAAAAAAACTTCACTCGAATCTGTAGAGAAACACGGACTAATAATGTTGTATGACGCAGGCAGACAAGGGTCTGAAGAAGGAATTAGTTCAGCAACCACAAGTCCCATAGTATTGTTCCCCGAAAAATCATCACAATCTTGAAGCGTTAATGCCGCTTCAAGCACACCATTTGGTGTAGTTCCAGTATGAAAGCTGTAAAAATTTGTCATTGAATAACTGAAACAACCCGTGTTGAATGGAGCAGAAACCAATTGATCGGTCGTAACAGGGGCATCGGCGCACAGTACATTATTTTCGACAGAAGCACACGGCTGAGCCATTGCCTGCAAGGCGATGAACAATAGAGTTATGCTTAAAAACAGTTGTTTCATTTGACTATTCAAAAGTAATCATGACAGATCCTTTTTCAACAGCTTGACCAGCATTCACAGAAATGCTTTTTACAATGCCATCGGTTGGACTTTTGATCACATTCTCCATTTTCATGGCTTCTAAAATCAAAAGAGGCTCGTCTTTCTTTATTTCTTTTCCAACTTCTGCACTGATAGATAGCACCAGTCCGGGCATCGGAGATTTTACTTGTTTAATTTTTGCGCTATTCGCGGAGGAGAAACCAAGCGAATTCAACAAGGCGTCTAGCGGTTCTTCTAAACGAACCTCAGCGGTTTTATTGTTTATTTTTAAAACAACTTTTTTGTCTTCTTTCGAAATTGAAAGAACTTCTACGTTTACGCTTTTCCCTTTCCACACAAAATGCAGGTGACTCCCGCTTTGCAAGAGGTCTAAAGGCAAAGTATTGCTGTTTAATTCAACAGTTTTGTTGTTTGTGTTCGAAGAAATTTCGAATGCGGTAGAATTATTTACGGTAGCCTTCATTTCTAATTCGTCTTAACGTACGCGAAGCTAACTAAATTCGCGCAGATGAAGGGTGTCTATTTTCATATTCCGTTCTGCAGGCATGCCTGTCACTATTGCGATTTTCATTTTTCGACCAAGCTCGATGCGCAAGAAGATTTGGTAAATGCCTTGTTGAAGGAAATGCAACTTCGAAGCAATGAATTGCAGTTCGATAAAACAGGCACAATTTATTTTGGAGGAGGAACACCTTCAGTGCTTACCGAAATGCAATTGGGAAAACTTCTCGATGCTCTTGGTGAAGGCGTTGCACAGGCTGAAGAAATAACTTTGGAAGCCAATCCTGAAGACCTTACCCCCGAGTATTTGCGAATGCTTCAGCGTATGGGAATAAACAGATTGAGCATTGGTGTTCAATCGTTTTTTAATCGCCATCTTGAATACATGAACCGCAAGCACACCGGTGCCGAGGCCGAGGCCGCTATCAAGCGCGCCCAAGACATAGGCATTACAAACATTACAGCCGATCTTATTTTCGGAATTCCTATTTCAACTTTTTCAGAATGGCAATCGAATGTTGAACAATTACTGAAACTTGAAATTCCTCATTTCAGCGCCTACGCTTTAACGGTTGAAGAGAAAACCGTTTTTGGTGCGCGACAAAAGAAGGGAATTTTAGAACCTCAAATTGACGAAGATGTAGAGAAGAGTTTTTTCTACCTACACGAAACGGCAGAGCTTCTAGGATACGAGCATTATGAACTTTCGAATTATGCATTGCCGGGCTTTCGATCGAAGCACAACAGCAATTATTGGAAGGGCATTCCGTATGTGGGATTGGGTCCTTCTGCGCATTCTTTTTCGGAAGGGAAACGTCGCTGGAACATTTCCAACAACCCGCAATACATTCGTTCGATTGAACTGAAAAAAGATTTTTTTGAGGTGGAAGAATTGACCGAAGTAGATCGTTGGAACGAACGTATAATGGTCGGATTGCGAACGCATGAAGGTGTTGAATGGAAAGATTTCCCGGAGGAATGGAAAAAAGAAAACGAACGAAATTTTTTCAAGTTTGTTGAAGTTGGTAATGCTGAATGCGATGAAAAAGGATTTCGATTAACACCGAAAGGATGGCTCATTTCCGACCACATTATTTCCACATTATTTATTTAATCTTGTAGCATGAAACTAACGCTCGAAAAAGACGGAAGACACTTTTCCTTTCAAACCGAAAAAGGAATGGATTTAAGCATTTCACTAAATCCGAACGGTCCGCGCGCTTGGTATGTTGAACCTATGCGCATTGAGCCGGTTCGAACCGAACAATTTTTAGGATCAGTTGCAGAAGGAGGAGCCGTTAATTTTCGCGATGTATATTTTAATCCGCATGGACACGGTACTCACACGGAAAACGTTGGACACATCATTGATACGGATTTTCCGGTGGTGAGAAGTATAGGTTCCTCGCATTATATGGCGAAACTGATTACGGTTGAATTGAGTCAAGATGTTTCACAAGGTCTTTCAGAAGGTGCTTCGCAAGACCTTCCGCAGGACCTTTCGCAGAATCTTGAAACAGGTGCTTCGCAAGGGGATTGGGTTGTTAACGAGCAAAGTCTGGAGGGTTTTGATTTGAATGTGGAAGCCCTAATTATTCGCACAAAACCGAATGATCATTCGAAAACGAATAGGCAATATTCTGGAACAAATTTTCCTTATTTAACAATTGGCGCAATGAAGCGCATTGTTGATGCGGGGGTTCAGCATTTGCTCATTGACTTGCCGAGTGTAGATCGCGAGGAAGACGGCGGAGCGCTTGCTGCACATCATTTGTTTTGGAATGTTCCTTCGGAACCAAACTTCCAAAAAACCATTACGGAATTGATTTATGTTCCGAATGATATTGCAGATGGAGACTATGTTTTGAATTTGCAAGTTTCAAATTTCGCAAACGACGCAGCCCCGAGCAGACCTATGCTTTTTGCTCTAACGGCAGAATAACGAAGAAAGAACTTCCTTCGTTCACTCGTGTACGGAAAGCAACTTTTCCATTCATTTGAGTTACAATACTCTTCACCATAGCTAGTCCTAACCCGCTTCCAGTACTGCGTGTAGTGAAGTTTGGCATGAAGACGCGCTTGGCTATTTCGTCTGAAATTCCACTTCCGTTATCCGTAATTTTAATGATCACACGACTGGCAGATAAGTGCAATGAAAGTGATATACGACTGGCGCGATCGGTAGGAATAGCCTGTACAGCATTCGTAATAAGATTATTCAAAACACGAATCACCTGAGTTTTATCTCCAACAATGTGCGCGGGCAATTGTGAATTTTGAAAGAATTCGATTGATTGATTTTCATTTTCAAAAGTGGAAAGCACCGACTTCACAATTTCTTGAAGATGCAGTGTTTCGTTTTTTGTTGAAGGCATTTTAGCGAAGTTGGAAAACTCCTGCGCAATGTGTGAAAGCGTATCGATTTGATCGGTCATGCTCTGCACGAAATCGTTCAGACGTGTTTGAAATTCTTCCGGATGATCTTGCCAAGAGCGCTGCAAATGCTGCAAGCGAAGCTTCATAGGAGTCAGCGGATTTTTAATTTCATGAGCTACTTGCTGCGCCATCTCTCGCCAAGCGGTTTCCCGTTCTTGTTGAGCTAATTTATCTGCGCTTGCTTCCAGCTGAAACAACATGCTGTTGTATTCCTGAATAAGTTGTCCAATTTCGTCGTTGCTCTTCCATTCAAGTGGTTCATTCTTTTTGCCTAGTTTCAAGTGATTAATGCTATCACTCAACTTACCTAATGAACGTGTGAAATCTCGTGTAATTAAGAAGGCAATGGCAGCGGCAACAGCGAAAAGTACCAAGAATGTTTTTCCAATTTCTTGCATGAAATTCCAGAGTTTTACTTTCTCGACATCTTTCTTTTCATACAACATTCCAACCAGCGCAAGCGGTCGTCCATAGTCATCGCTGAAGCACCAATAAGCTAAATTTTGAGTTGTGTTTGTTTCAGACGGAAGGATGATGGCTTTCTTTTTTGTTGAAGAAGTTATTTGCTTGGTAAGTTCCGCATTGAGTTGCATAGGAATCTTGTAGGCCTCTGCAGTATCGGTATTCATGGAAACGAGATATCTTCCATTTAAATCATAGATGGTAATGAAGAGATTGTTTACTTCGGAAAGCTCACAGACCTTATCTCCGAGAAGCATTGAAATAGAGTCGGTGGGAATGAATCCGCCATTTTGAAGCAACAGGTATTCCAGTG
>JBJOPP010000132.1:0-3460 GCA_046050685.1 Bacteroidota bacterium | reverse complement strand
TAAATTGATGGTCTTTAACCAAAGTTTGTCAGCATGGAATGCTGGTCTATGTTTGGAGAGGAGGTTTAGCGGTAAATTTTTATTGTCAGCCTTGGTCTATTTGCCTGTTTCCTCACTTGAGCCATTTTACCTTCCCGAAAGTAAAATTGGCGCAGGAATGCAATTGAGTTATGTATTCGCACGAAAGGAGAGAATAAAGAAAGAGAGGTTGAAGAAAGAGAAGACAAATTCATCTCCGACTGTATTGTAGTCTAATTTTTGAAAAGAATGATAAAGCTCGCTCTGCGAGCGGCATCCGAAATGCCCCCACTGCTAGGTGGGGGTTATTTTTTGCAATCAACCTATTGCTTAAGTCAATAGACATCTGCCTAGCCTTTTTCCCCCAGCTCCACTGGGGGCATTTCGGATGTCGCCCATAGGGGCTCGTTGATGTGTGCGGAAATAAAGTTTCGATTTCTTCCTGAAAATTCCATTTCAGAATGTTGTACTTTTTGATTTTGAATATATTTCTTTAGTCCAGATATTTCGGATTGTCCAACACTGAAAACAGCATATCCCAACTGCCATTCAAAGTCTTTCAGGAATTCTGCTTTTGTCTTCATCCATCTCGATGAATTGGATTTTAATTTTTCAGCCAATTTCATGACTGCAATTTTTCTTGAGAGAAAACACAAGACATGAACATGGTCGTAAAAGCCCCCAATTTGAATACTTGGACAGTCAAGCTCCTCACACATATTAGATAAAAAACCATAAAGGTCATTTTCAATCTGAGGCAAAATGAATGGTTGTCTATACTTGGTTGAAAAGACCAAATGAATGGTCATGGTTGAAATGGATTTTGACATTTTTTTTTCTCGCAAAAATGAATTGAGCTTTGCTCAAAGTCAAGAAACGGTTATGCGTGTTTATATGAACTTCGTTATTGGAAAACCTTCGGTTTTATTCCTACTTCGTAATTCCTACTTCGTAATTCCTACTTCGTAATTCCTACTTCGTAATTCCTATTTCATAATTGGAACTATGTTGTTAAATCTTCCCTTTTCTTCCCCTTTCTTAACCTCTCTTAACTTGTATCCGATCTTCTAATAAAGCATTATCTTAGCGCTATGAGAAACGTCCGAATAGTACCGCCTGCAACACTTACAGGCATTCGCTTGAAACACCTCAAAGACGCAGCATGCGGTGTGCCCGCAATTACTTCAACCTTTAAACACATTGCCGATGAAATGGGCATGATCAAAGGTTGGAAACTACTGCAAAAATTAAATCAGAAAGACGGAGTCGACTGTCCAGGATGCGCTTGGCCAGATCCTACACATAGATCAAAGCTCGGAGAATACTGCGAGAACGGCGCGAAAGCCATTGCCGAAGAGGCAACCGAAAAACGTTGCACGCCCGATTTCTTCGCGAAACATTCCGTGGAAGAAATGAGCGAGTGGAGCGATTATATCATTGGAAAAAGCGGACGCATAACCAACCCCATGTTTCTTGAAAAAGGAAGCAGCAAATACCAACCTGTTTCTTGGGATTTCGCTTTCAGTCGCATTGCGCAAGAACTCGAAAATTGTGCAACACCCGACGAGGCCGTATTCTACACTTCAGGAAGAACAGGCAATGAAGCAGCATATCTCTACCAATTGCTCGTTCGAAAATTCGGAACCAACAACCTTCCAGACTGCAGTAACCTCTGTCATGAAAGTTCCGGACGTGCGCTTTTCGAGGCCATCGGAATTGGAAAGGGAACCGTGAAATTGGACGACTTGTACATTGCTGACGCCATTTTAGTTATCGGACAAAACCCCGGAACCAATCATCCGCGTATGATGGCCGCGCTTTCCAAATGCAAAGCCAACGGAGGGAAAATTATACACATCAACCCACTTCCGGAAGTGGGAACCACCAAGTTCATCGACCCACAAAGTCCAATAGAAATTTTAAAAGGAGGAACACAACTCGCCGATCATTTCTTGCAAGTAAGAGTAGGCGGAGATCATGCGTTGTTAAAGATGATTGGACATTATCTGAAGACTCTTGAACAAGAAGTGGGAGGTGTACTCGATCAAAAATTCATCGAAGAAAAAACTGAAGGGTTCATTAATTATTGGAATAGTCTCGATGAAGTAAACCTCGACGAGTGCTCTGAAATCAGCGGGATATCAAAGGCGCAAGCTTTCGAAATTGCGGAACTCATTTCCAAAAAGAAAAATATTATTTCGTGCTGGGCCATGGGGCTTACCCAACAGAAAAAGGCCGTTGCTATCATTCAAGAAGTCGTAAACATACATTTGGCTTTAGGCGCTATCGGAAAACCAGGCGCAGGACTTTGTCCCGTTCGCGGACATTCGAATGTGCAAGGCGATAGAACCATGGGTATTGCAGAGAAGCCGTGGGAATCTTTTTCTTTAGCGCTTGAGAATAGATATAATTTCAATGCACCAAGACACCACGGTTATGATGCTGTGGAAGCTATTCAGGCGATGGCCGACGACAAAGTGAAGATCTTTATTGGTATGGGTGGAAACTTCGTTTCTGCAACGCCCGACAGTGTATTTACAGGAAAGGCCATGCAACGCGTTCCGCTTACCGTTCATGTTTCAACCAAACTGAATCGCTCACATTTAGTGACCGGGGAAGAGGCTTTGATACTCCCTAGTTTAGGACGCACAGAAATAGATGTGCAAGAAGGCGGAGAGCAATTCGTAACCGTTGAAAATTCTATGGGAATTGTGCATCGTTCACGCGGCACAATAGCACCAGCTTCGGAGTTCTGCATGAGCGAACCCGCTATCGTTTGCGAAATCGGAAACGCTTGCAAAAAGACAGCAGACTTGCCTTGGAAAAAGTGGAGAACGAACTACGATTTAATTCGTGATGAAATTGAAGCGGTTATTCCAGGTTTCACGAATTACAATGAACGTGTTCGCGGTGCAGACGGATTCTATCTTCCGAATGGTCCGCGCGAAGGAAGGTTCACAACGCCTTCTGGGAAAGCTCACTTCAATACATCCCAACTTCAACACATAGAAATTCCAACCGGACATTACGTGCTCATGACCATTCGCACGCACGATCAATTCAACACAACGGTGTACGGTCTAGACGATCGTTACCGCGGAGTAGAGAACGAACGTCGCGTGTTAATGATGAACGAAGAAGATATTCTGAAGGCTGGATTTCAAAACAAAGAATTGGTGAATATTATTTCTGTGCATGAAGGGGTAGAGCGCAAAGCCATTAAGTTTCATGTTATTCCTTACGACATTCCAAAAGGTTGTGTGGGGACTTATTTTCCGGAAACGAATTGTTTGGTGCCCTTGCACCACACGGCTGAACGAAGCAATACGCCAATCAGTAAATTCTTAATTGTTCGATTCGAAAAATACAACGGAGAGGAAGGATGATTTTAAAGATTTTGTGGTTGCCCATTAATATTTTGCAACTGTTGCTCGTGCTTGTT
>JBJOPP010000131.1:0-3507 GCA_046050685.1 Bacteroidota bacterium | reverse complement strand
AGGTTTCTAAAAATGAAACTCCGTCTGCTTGCCCTTGCATGCTCAAGCTATTATCGATGTAAACACTTACCGATCGTGAGCCATTCATTTTGTCACTGAGTGCCGTGGGAAAGAAGGGCTGTGCAAAAGCGAGTATCAATGCGGCAAAAGCAAGAAGTCGACAAAGAAGAATGATAAGATGACGAATCTTGGAAGATTTCGTGGTTTCGGATTTTACTTCTTTAAGGAAAGAAACATTGGAAAAGGCGATTTTCTTATACCTACGGAAATTAAAGAGGTGAATAAGAACCGGAACGGCTAGTGCTGTAAGGGCCCAAAGTATTTCGGGATGTACGAATCGCATTTCGAAGCTCAAATATAGCGCATAGATTTCGTATTTTCGGCAAATGGAAAAGAAACACCCCGAGTCATGGATGATGAGCCACGGCTACAATCCGAAATGGAGCGAAGGATCGGTAAAGCCACCGATCTTTCAAACGTCGACGTTCGTATTCAATACCGCGGCTGAAGGCAAGCGCTTTTTTGCACTAGCCTATGGCAAGGACACCATGAACGAAGGCGAGCAATTGGGATTAATCTACAGCCGATTGAACAATCCGAATCTTCAAATTTTGGAAGAGCGATTGGCGTTGTATGAAGGTGCAGATGAAGCGGCTACTTTTGAAAGTGGCATGAGTGCCATTGCAACAACCATGTTGGCTTATTTACGTCCTGGAGATATTTTGGTATGCAGTCACCCTACCTACGGAGGAACGCATCACTTTATTCACCAGGTATTGATTGATTTTGGAATTCAATGGGAGTCTTTCGGCCCGAACGATTCACTCGATGAATTATACGATAGACTTCATTCAGAAAATAAATTGGGTCGCGTGAAAATGGTATTTACAGAGACCCCTGCCAATCCAACAAATCATTTGTTTGATTTGAAAGCAATTCAAGAGTTTCGAAATAAAATTGAAGCCACCTCTGGTAACAAAGTGCTTTATGCTGTAGACAATACTTATATGGGTCCTATTTGGCAAAAGCCAATGGAATGGGGCGCAGATGTAGTTTGTTATAGCGCAACGAAGTATTTGAGTGGACACAGTGATTTGATTGCGGGAGTTACAGTTGGAAAACAGGAACATATTACTGCCATTAAAACGTTGCGTACGTTTTTGGGAAATATGATTGCACCTTACACAGCTTGGTTATTGACGCGTAGCATTGAGACCTTGAAGATTCGTATGGATCAACAAACCAAGAATGCTGTTGATGTGGTAGAATTTTTATTGAATCACCCGAAGATTGAACAGGTTTTCTTCCCTGGATTGCCAACGAATACACCGCAACAAATTGCGATTTATAAAGAGCAGTGTAAGGCCCCAGGAGCAATGATTAGCTTCACTGTTCGCGGAGGTGAAGAAGAGGCCTTTCATGTTTTAGACAGCTGTAAACTGATTAAGCTTGCAGTGAGTTTGGGTAGCAACGAGAGTTTGGCTCAACACCCATTTTCAATGACTCACGCAGATGTTCCAGATGAGGATAAAGTAGGAATGGGAATAACAGAAGGCTTGATTCGTTTGAGTGTGGGTATTGAAAATTCGGAAGATATCATTGCAGATTTAGCTCAAGCATTAAGCTAGACTATCAATTTATTGAAATGAAAAACGCCCGCATTCGCGGGCGTTTTTGTTCGTCTATCTTTCGAGATTATCTCGCGATACCTACAGCACGTTTTTCACGGATAACCGTTACACGCACTTGGCCAGGATATGTCATTTCAGTTTCAATGCGTGATGCCAATGAAATAGCTAACGCATCTGCTTGATCATCTGTTACACGATCTGCTTCAACCATTACACGTAACTCACGACCCGCTTGGATAGCGAATGACTTAGACACGCCTGGATATTCCAAAGCTAAGTTCTCTAAATCACGCAAACGCTGAATGTAAGCTTCAACCACTTCGCGACGAGCACCCGGACGAGCGCCTGAAATAGCATCGCAAACTTGGATGATTGGCGCAAGTAAGGTCTTCATTTCAACCTCGTCGTGGTGAGCGCCAATAGCGTTACACACGTCTGGTTTTTCACCATACTTCTCTGCCAACTTCATACCCAACACTGCGTGCGGCAATTCGCTCTCGTCGTCCGGAACCTTTCCTATATCGTGAAGCAATCCTGCTCTGCGCGCGGCTTTCGGATTCAATCCCAATTCGCTTGCCATAGTCGCGCAAAGGTTTGCTACCTCGCGGCTGTGTTGCAATAAGTTTTGTCCGTACGATGAACGGTACTTCATACGTCCTACCATGCGAACCAATTCGCTATGCAGTCCGTGAATGCCCATTTCGATACACGTACGCTTTCCAACTTCAACAATCTCCTCTTCGATGTTCTTGCGAACTTTCGCAACAACTTCTTCAATACGTGCCGGGTGAATTCGTCCGTCTGTTACCAATTGGTGAAGAGAAAGACGAGCAATCTCTCTGCGAACTGGGTCGAAACAAGAAAGTACAATCGCTTCTGGCGTATCGTCTACAATAATTTCAACTCCGGTTGCCGCTTCCAGTGCGCGAATGTTACGTCCTTCGCGACCAATGATGCGACCTTTGATTTCATCGTTTTCAATATTAAAAACTGAAACGCTATTCTCAACAGCATGCTCAACGGCAGTGCGCTGAATGGTTTGAATAACAATCTTCTTCGCTTCTTGATTCGCCTTCAATTTCGCTTCGTCAACGATACCTTGAATTTGTGAAGCACAAGCATTGCGTGCATCTTCCTTCAACATTTCCATTAACTGAGCTTTTGCAGCGTCAGCAGAAAGTTTCGAAAGATCTTCCAGTTGAGCAATGATTTTCTGTTGTGATTTTTCTAAATCAGCTGACTTCTTTTCATTCAATTCAATCAACTTCGTCGCATTTTCTTTTTGAGCATCGGCTTCTTTTTCTTTGCGCTTCAGTTGTTCTTGTTGTTGTGAAATTTCGCGTTCGCGATTTTTAATGCGGTCTTCCGCTTGTTTCACCTTGTTGTTTTTTTCGCCAACCTCACGGTCATGTTGCGACTTCAATTCCAAAAATTTCTCTTTGGCTTGAAGAATTTTTTTCTCTTTAAGGGTTTCTCCTTCTTTCTTCGCTTCTTCAATGATGCCGTCTTTTTTAGACTTTAACGCACCGTTTAAAACGAAGTAGGTAAGAAGAGCACCACTGATTACTCCGGTAATTGAGCAAACAATAATCAATACACTGCCATCCATACGACAAAAAGTATTAGTGTTCCACATGCGGACGTTCGGGTCCGTTTCCTAAAGCAGAGGGGGAGAGTATAGTGGACTAGTTCGCCAGATATCCGTTTACGAGATTCTCTAATGCTGAGAATTGCTCGGTATAATCGGGTGCGGCAGCTTCTTTTTCAATCACAACTTCTTTCTCAACAATGACTTCCTTTTCCACCACCACCTCAACGGTTTTCTCTATAACCTGAGCTGGGGTGTTGTTTAGTTTAGTTATGATTTGTAAAGCCG
>JBJOPP010000130.1:0-2978 GCA_046050685.1 Bacteroidota bacterium | reverse complement strand
GGAATATTTCCGTATAGCTCGGAAAGTGCGCGTGCCGACTCAATGTGGCTATCGCACAACGCAACGATTTCGATTTCCGGATTAGCGTCTAAGACAGCAACGTGTCGCTTCCCAATACTTCCACATCCGACTACTGCAAACTTGATTTTCATCGGTTGCAAAGTAATCAATCATTTTTGAATTTCAGCGACCTTTTGCTCGAGGAATTTCTTCAACGGATAATTTTCCAATCCTTGACGAACAAAGAATTCTTTTTCCGTTTCCTCATGGGCAAGCAATAGTGCAGATTCTAATTCTCCGTAATTGGAAAGGCAAAGGTTTTTGAGTGGGCTTCCTTCCTTGGGAAATGAAGTCGGAAAATTCGTTCCAATGAACGTTTTATATCCCATGGATAATCGCTCGAAAAGCAAGGTTGAATAGGCCATTACGCCAATATTCACCTTGAAAAAGGTCTCACTCGATCTCATGTCAATGGGCGCAAGCGATGCATTGGTTCCTTGAAAAATCGATGCGTAGTACGATTCGAATTCCTGGTCTTTCCGTTCTTTCGGATGCGGAAAAATGATCAGTTGAAATTCCGGATGTTTCTCTAAAAAGGTTTTCAATGCATTCAACAAGAAAATTTCATTCTCCAGTATGCCCGCGCTCATTCCGAAGTCGGCATGCCCATCTTTCCTCCTTATCCATTCACCGTGCGAGTAGAATCCAATCGTGTTTTTAGGTGGAAGAGGTGCGTTCGCGTATTGCGCGGCATAGCGCATGTATTGTTCAGGCGGCCAATTCAAAAAACCGGTTACATACCAATGCTTGAATCCAGGAATTTCTTCCAATTGATAGGCGCTTGATATGACAACATCGTCAGCAATTATAAAAGTATGATGCTCGAATAAAGGCCCTGGTGAAGGGATTTTAGTGACGTGAATTCCTTTTTCCATGAGTAAAAAAGCCAAGGCATTGCTGTCTTTTTCAAACGGAGTGAAATCGAAAAGTTGTTCTGAATTGCAATGATTAAGTGCAGATTCTACGGCTGTCCATTCGACCAATTCGCGCGTCAATAATGAAAGATTTATTCTTCTTGAATCGAAGAGGCATTGCAATGAAATACGCAATGCAAAGAGATGAAAACGCAAAGAATAGGATGGAAGGGAAAGCTCTTCACGGACGAGAACATTCAAAGTTGTGAATGGGGTATTTGAAGAAATGTATTCTCTCGCGATATCAGATTGGTTGGAAGTGGAAACCAATACGAAGGGTGCTTTTGGTGTGAACTGTTGAAACAATGATTTTCTTGAAACCACGCGCTTCCATTCCTTGAATCCAATAAACAGATCCTTTTTCGCTTGGCTTGGCAATCGATAAGTTAAATCATGAAGAAGCCTATGCTGAAGCATGCGCAACTTGATGTCTTCGGAAGCCCTCATTGGACGCTTCAGAAGTCCTTTCACGAAACGAATGGCAGTATTTAAATTAGACATTTGATTCATGAAGCAAGTGTAGGAAGGAATCGAGGTTTTGATTCCAACTGATTATCGGAAAATTGAAATGTTTTGAAAGTTGCTCAGCAGCAGCCTTCGCACGCATGCCTGATTCACAAAGAAGAATGCAGGGACGGTTCATTTTTTCAATTTCCTCTCTCAATTCAGAGGCTGTTATTGAAATGATTTCCGATGGCAGCGAATCACTTTCACCCAAAAAGTAAATGGGAGTTTCAGAGTCTTTCAATAGTTCTTGGACAGTGGGCGTAGTTGGAGTGTTTTTTTGTTTCGGGTTGAAATGAAATCGCGACCAAAGACCCGTGTTTCCATCTAAGTAGTCGATTGAACCTACGAACGGACAAGGAGAAAGGGTTAAAAATTGTAAGGCTTGGTGGGCAACATGAATGCCCACTGCTGCCACAACTGTTGGCCATACACCATCAACGGTGCAATCGCGCTCGACCTTGTTTGCTTGTTCAATATGTCCGAAAAGCATCTCGCTTGTTATACTGTTCAAGTGAATAAATGCGGAGGATCCGGCATTCATTTGAGCTGCAGCATAAAAAAAGGGAATGTTCAGGTTTTCAAAATGTCGAGCCAAATCTATCTTCGTGGCAAGCCGATCGGTGAAGTCCATTACAAGATCATAGCGAGCTTCTAATTTCCTTTCATTCACATCGAACATTTGTTCTTCTGTGAAAACTCTTGCATTGGGAAATTGATTCGAGCAATACTCTTTTATGACAAGGGCTTTATTTCTTCCAATGTCTTTCTGAGTGAAAAGGTGCTGTCGGTTTAAGTTGGATGCTTCAACCAGATCTCCATCGAAGAGTGTAACGTTTCCAACACCGGAAGAAAGGATGTAAGGAAGCGCGGCATGGGTTAATCCGCCGCAGCCTATTATTAGGATGTGTTTATTTTTCAAATAATCTTGGTCCCAGGTCATTCTTTCTAAAAGGGGTGAATTTCGGTTACCAAGATAGTTTAGAGAGGGCTTAGCTTGAGTTTTTATAAACAATTTACTTTGCTAAATTGCTGAAAATGAGTGCTTAAGTAAAGAAATTGGGTATGAAAAGCAAAAAAAAGTGTGTGCTTCATGAAAAGTTGTACTTTTGCGGCTGTATTTAACCTTTAAAAACATCAAGACAATGTCTGAAATTGCACAAAAAGTTACCGAAATCATCGTAGACAAATTAGGTGTTGAAGCATCTGTAGTTACTCCAGAGGCTAGCTTCACAAATGATTTAGGAGCAGATTCTTTAGATACAGTTGAACTTATCATGGAATTTGAAAAGGAATTCAACATCGCTATCCCAGACGATCAAGCAGAAAAGATCGTTACCGTTGGTCAAGCGATTGACTACATCACAGCGAACAAATAATCACTCGGAAATTATTCAACTTTCCCGAAAACTATGGAGTTAAGAAGGGTCGTTGTTACAGGACTTGGAGCACTAACACCTATTGGTAATACTGTATCAGAATACTGGAACGGTCTTATCA
>JBJOPP010000129.1:0-5347 GCA_046050685.1 Bacteroidota bacterium | reverse complement strand
ACGAACTGATTTCCATTGAATTTGGAGGCGCCGCCAAGTGTGCCAATCCAAACATATCCTTGCTTGTCTTGCTGAATGCATCGCACTTGCGTCTGCGCCAATCCTTCCTTCAGACTATACTGAATAAATGAGAATTGCTGTCCAAATGCGAGAATTGGAAGCAATATAAAAACAAGCGATATGTATTTTGAAAAGCGCATGCTTACTCTTGCATCTTGTCTAAAAACTCTTGTAGTTTTCTTCGAGAAACAGGAACTTGATCGCCGTTTGAAAGAACCACTACATTTCCTTCTGTTCTATTGAATTCTTTTAAATGGAAGGCGATATTCACAATGTGCGATTTGTGCACGCGCATGAACATGTGCGAATCCAATTTTTCTTCGAACGATTTAATGTTTTTACTGCTCACGTATTTTTTTCCATTTACACAATACAACGTCGTGTAATTCTCGTCGGCTTCCAAACGAATGAGCTCGTTGTTTCGAAGAATGACAAAGCCATCTCTTGTGGGGACTATGGTTTTATCGAAGTTACTGTGCAAGGCAATTTCCTGAAGGACGCGATTGATTTTATTCTCGTCTAATGAACCCGTTTGTTGCGATTTGCTTTTCACGGCCTTGGCTACAACGTTTTTTAATTCCTCAATGTCAATGGGTTTTTCGAGATAGTCTAAAGCATTTTCTTTTATGGCTTTAACAGCATATTCACGGAAGGCAGTGGTGAACACCACTTGGAAATTTCTGTTTTTGACCTGTTCCAAAAATGCGAAACCATCGGCTTCGGGCATCATGATATCTAGGAAAACCAAGTCGATTTGATTTTTTTCACACAACTCCAATGCTTCTTTAACTGAAGATGCTTCGCCAATTAATTCGAGATTTTCATTCGCGAATTCTTCCAACAACATTTTCAGATTTTCTCTCGCGAAAAATTCATCGTCGACGAGTATTGCTTTCAGTTTTTCCATAATGCGTTCTCTTCAATGCTTGCAAATTACGAAGGAAACCTCAGTTTTTGAGAATGATTATCTTTGCAAGCATGACAGATTCAGGAACGAAGACTATTGGGGTTTTAGGCGGAGGTAGCTGGGCTACTGCATTAACTAAACTATTGAGTCAATCTCAAGAGCATGTTTATTGGTGGATGCGCAACGAAGAGGCTGTAAAGCATATTCAAGAGTTCGGTCACAATCCCAATTATATTCAGGCTATTGAATTTGATATGGATAAGGTGCATGTGTCTTCTAACCTTCAGCAGGTTGTGGATGCTTGCGATATTCTGGTTGTTGCTATTCCTTCGGCGTTTGTTCACTCTGCTTTTCAAGAAGCCGATGTAAGAGGCTTAGAAACTAAAATTTTGTTCTCGGCCATCAAAGGAGTAATTAACGAGTTTGATGCTATTCCAGCTCGATATTTTCATAAAAGTTGGAATGTGCCTTACGATAGTATTGGAATTATTTGTGGTCCATGTCACGCGGAAGAAGTAGCGTTGGAGAAACTGTCTTACTTAACCATCGGATGTTCCGATTTAGATAAGGCAGATTACATGGCCGAACAGTTGAAGTGCAGATTCATTAAGACAACTACCACAGAGGATGTTTTCGGAACGGAGTTATCAGCCATTCTGAAAAACGTTTATGCCGTGGCTTCTGGTATTTGTCACGGTTTGGGTTACGGAGATAATTTTCAGGCAGTGCTTGTTTCGGCTGCTATTCGTGAGATTGAGCGTTTCATTGACGCCGTCCACGAAGTTCATCGCGACGTGAAGTCTTCCGCTTATCTCGGCGACTTGCTCGTAACGGCGTATTCTCCGTATTCACGGAATAGAACCTTCGGAACCATGGTCGGGAAAGGCTACAGCGTGAAATGGGCAACCATTGAAATGAACATGGTTGCAGAAGGTTATTACGCAACGCGAGGCATTCATGAAATCAATAAAAAATTCAATGCCGATATTCCCATTGCCGATGCCGTTTACCGCATTCTTTACGAGAAGATTTCTCCGGCAATGGAAATGAGAATCCTTGCGGATAAACTTAGCTAGATTTTACTGAAAGCAACGCATTGTCCTCAGAAGTAGTCTTATCTTCGAAGACCATGTTTCCCCAACGAAAAGAGATATTACTGTTGTTACTTTTTCTGGCTTTTTTGCCGGCAGTCGTCTCTTCGCAAATTTCTTTCATTCAGAACAAAGGTCAATGGCCGCAAAACGTTAATTACAAGGCAGAGATACCCGGTGGTAATTTTTGGATTGAAACAAACGGATTTGCATACGAACTCTTCGACTCAACCGTTTTCAATCCCGACCACAAACCGAATGCACTTCCGGCAGCGGTGACCACTTTGTTCTTCCTTCAAAAATTGGAAAATGCGCATTTGAATCACGCTGAAGAACAAGACGAATTACAGGGATATTTCAATTACTATCTCGGTTCCGATTCAACAAAATGGAGTGACCACGTTAAACGGTTTCAAAATATAAATTTTCAGAATGTCTATGATGGAATCGACCTGCGCGTTTTGGGAAAATCGAAGTCCATCAAATACCAATTCGAACTGCAACCCCATGCAAATCCAGATCTCATTTCTTGGTATTATCACGATTCCCTTCAACTTGAACTAGACACCTCTGGGAATCTCATTACACATCATCTTCTTGGGAGAATCTATGAATCGCGACCGTTCGCTTTTCAATCTGTAAATGGTCATCTCATTGAGGTGAAGTGCAAGTATATTTTGGATGGAAAGCGCTTACAATTTCAACTGGGAGATTACGATCCAAACTTTCCTCTCATCATAGATCCAGAAATAGCATTCTCCACGTTCATAGGCTCTTCTGCCAATAACTTTGGTTTCACGGCATGCGACGATCTAAGCGGAAACTTGGTTTCAGGTGCAAGCGTATTCGGGAATAATTATCCCATAACTGCGAACGCTTATAGCTCCACGTTTAATCCCAATGCAGGTAATTATTTCGATGTTGCAATTTCGAAATTTGATGCTACGGGATCTGGACTTTTGTACAGCACCTACTTGGGTGGACTTCATCAAGAAACTCCGCATTCAGTTGTTGTAGATAACCTCGATCGAATAATCGTTTTCGGGGTTACAGGAAGTAGCGATTTTCCAACTTCTCTTGGCGCATATCAACCCGTTTTTGCGGGAGGAAATCCTGTAATGATGTCGACGTTTTTTACGAGTGGACATCCAGACGGATGTGATTTTTTCATCACGAAATTTAATGCAAGTGGAACCTTGGCTGCTTCAACCTTCTTGGGTGAAAGCGCTACCGACGGATTGAACTACGCGAATGAATTGTTCTACAATTACGGCGATGCATTCCGCGGTGAAGTGAACGTAGACGGAAACAACAACATCTTTATTGGATCTTGTGTTCGCGGCAATTCAGACATCGCAGGTGCTTCAACACAGTCGAACTACGGTGGTGGAGACAGCGACGGTTATGTTGCGAAGTTGAACCCGAGCTTGAGCATGTTGCTTTGGTCTTCGTATTTCGGAGGATCAGGCGCAGATGCCATTTATGCATTGGAATTTGCAAACGATGGAGATATACTTTTAGCAGGAGGAACTCAAAGTCAGAATTTTCCATTTTGTTCGAACGGTCAGGATCCCAATTGGAATGGAGCAACCGATGGATTTATTCTTCGAATAGATGCAAATACGTTTACTCCAATAGCAGGAACATTTATTGGAACAGGTGAATACGACCAAGCTTATTTCCTTCAAACCGATTTGAACGATAATATTTATTGTCTCGGGCAAACAGCAGGAACCATGACCATAACTCCGGGGTTATACGGTCAGGTAAACAGTGGTCAATTTATTCGCCAATACAATCCAACGTTGAGTACACTCAATTGGAATACGACGATCGGAACGGGGAGTGGTGAGATTGACATTTCTCCAACAGCTTTTTTGGTGAGCGATTGCAATCAGATTTATTTCAGCGGTTGGGGCGGACACACGAATTCGTTGACTTGTCCTGCGTTAACCTGTTTGGCTTACTACAGCACCACGAATAATCTCCCAATTACTCCCGATGCATTTCAATCAACAACGGACGGAAGCGATTTTTATTTAGCGGTTTTGAATGCGAGCGCCACGCAGCTGGTTTATGGTTCTTATCTCGGGGGAGGTTCTAGTGCAGAGCATGTCGACGGAGGAACTTCGCGATTCGATAAGAGTGGGTCTGTGTATCAAGCAGTCTGCGCAGGTTGTCAGAACAATGACGATTTTCCAACCACTCCCGGAGCATGGTCTTCCACCAACAATAGTTTCGGATGTAACCTCGCGGTTTTTCGTTTTGATCTTGGACAATTGGAAGCCATTGCGAATGTTGAAGGTCCTTCGCAAATATGTGTCGGTAGCCCCGCGCAATTCAGCAACGGCACATTGAATGCTTCGGATTTTATTTGGAATTTCGGCGACGGTTTTTCAAGTACGGCGTTCGAGCCGAGTCATGTGTTTAGTCAAGTTGGAAACTTATCTGTTTCCATGATTGCTTCCGACATAAACGACTGCTATGTCTCGGATACCGCAACAGTGAATCTTCAAATTATTGAATTTATTCCACCAACCATTGCAAGCGTGAACCCCATCTGTTGGGGTGAATCTGTTACGCTGAATGCTACAGGTTCAAGCAATTTATTTTGGTTGAACAACGCAACGCTTACCAGTGTTAACGGAAACACAGCCGTGGTAGCTCCAACCAATTCAACAACTTATTATGTTTCCGATTTTAATGCATGTGGAAGTGATACCGTTGGTGTATACGTGAACGTGATAATCCCAATCGCTGAGGCTGGTCCCGATTACACGATTTGTGTGGGCGATTCACAACCCCTTGCTGCTTCTGGAGGTGGTAATTACCAGTGGCAAAGTTCATCTTCCTTAAGTACATTGAATTCAGCAAACACCGTTGCAACACCTTTGGTAGATGAGCAGTTTTTTGTCACCATAACAACGCCCGAAGGTTGTCAAGACACCGACAGCTGTTATGTGTTTGTGGAACAAACTGTCCCTGGAGGAGTCGTTTATCCGACCATAGATTTGTGTTTGGGAGAGAGTGTGGTGTTGCAGTCAGAAGAAGGACTTACATATTCATGGTCTCCCTCAGCGGGATTGAATTCAACAACGATCCAGAATCCGACAGCTTCACCAAATAATTCAATCACTTACAATGTGGCTATTACCAATGCTTGCGGAGCAGGTAATTCTGAAGTGTCGATCAATGTCATTCAATTGAATGTTGTTGCTTCCGAAGGAGGAACCGTTTGCTTGGGTGAATACTATCCCATTGAAGCAAGCGGTGCCGATTTTTATTCGTG
>JBJOPP010000128.1:0-3610 GCA_046050685.1 Bacteroidota bacterium | reverse complement strand
ATATAATCGATTACTAGTTTTTCTACTTGATCGGTGAAACTTGCCTTCGTCATGTAAACCAAGTGCGTAGAGTATTTCGGAACATTGGTATCTACCGACAGCTTTCTTAACGTATCAATATGCGGATCAAGCGAAATGAATCCAACGCGTTCATTGCTGAATTTTCTATATCGAATGGTCACATACATGACCATTAATATTCCAGCGTAAACGATAAGCATCATCCACGCTTCCTTCAGCTTAACTGAATTTGCAATGAAGAACGAAAGTTCAACCGCGAAAAATAGCGATGCTATTCCTGCAACCAAGATGAATGGCCAATGACGATGGTAAATCAAGTAGTATGAAAGCAAAAGCGTTGTCATAAGCATGGCTACCGTAATGAACAATCCGTAGGCCGCTTCCATGTGAGCAGACTCTTTGAAATAAAGCATTACGCCAATACATCCGGCCCACAGCAACCAATTCACACTTGGGATATACAATTGACCTTTTGTTTCAGTAGGAAACTTAATGGCAACACGTGGCCAGAAGTTCAAGTTGATTGCCTCTCCAATTAAGGTGAAAGATCCTGAAATTAATGCCTGGCTCGCAATAACCGCTGCAACCGTTGCCACAATAACACCCGGTAATAAGAACCAATCAGGCATGATTTCAAAAAACGGATTTCTTCCTGACAATTCAGACTGCTCCATTAACCAGGCTCCCTGACCCATGTAGTTTAAGATCAATGCCGTCTTCACAAAAATCCATGTCACCCGAATGTTCGCTCGGCCGCAATGTCCCAAATCGCTGTACAATGCTTCTGCCCCTGTTGTGCACAAGAACACAGCGCCTAACAACCAAAATCCTTTCGGATAATTCGCCAATAAATCATAGGCGTATTTTGGATTTAATGCATTGAAAATTTCAGGATGAAGAAACGCATTGTATGTTCCCAAAACCGCCAACATAGAGAACCAAATAAGCATGATTGGTCCGAAAGCAACACCCACCAATTTCGTTCCGTAACGCTGAATCATGAAAAGTCCTGTTAAGATAGCCAATACAATAGGCATCACCGGAATTCCTTCATCAAATACTTTCAATCCTTCAACTGCAGATGCAACAGAAATAGGCGGAGTAATAATTCCATCGCACAACAACGTCGCCGCACCAATCATAGCGGGCCAGAACAACCACTTTCCTCTTCGCTTCACCAAACTAAACAATGAGAATATTCCACCTTCACCTTTGTTATCGGCACGAAGGGTCATCCAGATATACTTGATCGTAGTTTGAATAGTTAACGTCCAAAACACACACGAGATACCTCCGTAAATAAGCATTTCGCTAATTGGCTTATCGCCAACAATCGACTTCATTACATAAAGCGGAGAGGTTCCAATATCACCATAGATAATACCCAATGTTACAAGTAATCCTGCGGTTGAAAGTTTGTGGTGCGTAGACATAAAAATTTTATTCTTGGCGAATGTATAAGAAAATGAGTGTTAGGTGATTCACCACCTCAAAATAATTTTTCCTGAGCTCTTTCGGCTCTCTAAATATTGATGGGCTTTTGCGATTTCCACGTAGGAATATTCTCCTCCGATCAAAGGCTTAATCTTCCCTTCAACATGCATCTTTACCAATTGATTTAAGAGCTTTCCAATAATGGCCGGATGTTCATCTGCTACCTTCAACATATTTACTCCCATCACAGATTGGCTCTTTCCCAATAGCAACAAGGGAATGAGTCTTCCCATATCGAACACCAATTTCAAAGTCGCCAACTTACCACCCCACTTGCTGGTTCGATCTGAAAATCCGAACAACATCAATCTTCCCCCAGCTCCAAGCAAACGCATATCTTGCTTGAAGGTCTTTCCACCAATGCTATTGAATGTCACATCAAGATTGGCTTTTCCCAAGTGCTTTCGAATCTCAATTTCATAATCATGGGTGTTGTAATTCACCGCTGTAATGCCTTGCTTCGCAAGAGCATTGACCTTTTCATCGCTTCCCACCGTGGCGAAAATCTCACAATCCTTTTCCTTCAACAATTGAATTAACGCCGTCCCTACTCCGCCTGCAGCAGCATGAATAAGCACGCGATCTCCTTGTTTTGTTTGTTGAATGAAATCGCTCATGTACAGCGCAGTCACATATTGCGTCGCCAATGCGCAGGCTCCGTTCGAAGGAACCGATGCTGGAAGTTCAGCAATACCCGTTACGGCGGTGCATACCCTTTCCGCATATCCTCCGAAACGCGTCAAGCACGCTACTCTTTTTCCAATCCATTCAGAAGAAACTCCTTCACCCACCGACTCAACAATTCCAACCACATCATACCCCATAACCACGGGCGGCGCAGGAAGCGCGGGGTACAAACCCTTTCTTCCCAATACATCAGCGAAATTCAATCCAGACACTTCCACCTTCACGCATACTTCACCAACGCCCGCGTTTGGATCTGCGACTTCTCTTATTTCGAAGGCTTCATGAGCCTTACCGAACTTCGTTAAATAAATTGCTTTCATTATTTCGTTGCGCCGTTACGTTTCAAGACAGTTGTTTTACCACTCGCTCGCTTGACTTGAATTTCGTCTTGACCGTTCACTTTTTTATACTGAATGGAAGAAGGCAAATCGCCTTTCATACTCGCTACATTCCATCCCGCTGTAGGCTTTCCGTTCGACATGTAATTGTAAACGGTACCGTTCGAACAACCGAAGAAAATTCTATAATCGCGAGCGTTCGAGTAATCAGCTACGCACAAATTCGTGCAAGGCTTGGAAGAGAGAACGACAGGATATCCAACGACATTCTTCCCGTTGATGTCCAACATCTCCAATCGGCTGTTGGTTAAAATGAGCAATTGTTTCTTCCCGTTTTTAAATGCGTCTATCTGCTCTACTCCGCGTATTTCGGCGGAAAGCGTGACAGACCATGTAGTTTTTCCACCAGAAATCCATTCGATTTTCGAACCGCTGTATTTGACTTGGTCTGTTTTTCCAGTAAGGTGATTCGTCACCGATTTCGTCTTTCCAGATTCTACAGCAGGCGCTGGAGCGGGAGCAGGTGCAGGCGTAGTAGTTGTTGTATCGGGAAGAACAACTTCAGGAATTTCATTCTCAATAATCCTGTTCCCTACCAATGTCACCTGCGTTCGTTCTCCAACAGGAGAATAATGCCACACGCGCCAACCGTTGCCCAGCTTGGAAGAGAGCGTGCTCGCGTATTTCAAATCACTTCCTGTTATCACTCCTCCGCCAGGCAATGCAGGGAAGTTCTTTGTTGAAATAGAACCTGCAATGGCGAGGAATTGCTGATGCGCCAAAAGTAATTCTCTTGATTCTGCGAAAAGGAAAAAGTTCTTGTAGCGCACTCCGAAGTACTTCACATCACTCGGATAAACTTTATCCATTGCAAACAGTTCCGCTGCATTCGCCTCTCTAATCGGATCAACAGCCAATGAATCAGAAAATAAAGCGTTTACATTCACACTGTCCGATTTCAATCCTATTGCGTAAATCATTCCACTGGCATCTGGCACATCTGCCCCGAAATTCGCCATAGCCAATTCACCCGTGGCGTTTTCATTCAACCAATCCAGAAGCGAAACATT
>JBJOPP010000127.1:0-5086 GCA_046050685.1 Bacteroidota bacterium | reverse complement strand
ACACGCATATCGCGCCAAGCTTCACCATAATCGTGATTCTTGTTCATCATCAATTCCTTGGTGATTTTGGCCTGTTCCTTATAAAGAAAAATTGCTTTTTCTGCTTCAAGTTCTAGTGGAGCATCAGATGGTAATTCCAACTGAATTAGAGCCATTAAGCTATAATTGATTATACCTACAAATTCATCTTCAATGCCCTCGCCTACTTTACTTTCGCCTTTCTCTTCAATGGTTCGAATGCGTTGTGCTTTGATGAAGATTTGATCGGTTAAACTAGAAGGACGAAGAATTCTCCAAGCCGTTCCATAGTCGTGGGTCTTCTTTTGAAAAAGGTCGACACATTTTTGAATGGCTTGATCGTATTGTGCTGAAGTATCTTTTGTTGCGCTCATGATTCGAAATACAAATGCGATGAAATTGCTCATCTTTGCGTTTCAAAGATACATCTTGAAATGAAATCTACCCGCACGCTCCCATTGGTAATGGGAATTTTAAATGTTACTCCAGATTCTTTCTATGCTGGAAGTCGCTCCAATTCTGAAAAAGATATTTTAATGCGGGTTGAAAAAATGATTTCAGAGGGAATGGATATTTTGGATTTAGGCGGGCAGTCGACTCGTCCAGGTGCAATCTATATTTCTGCCGAAGAAGAGTTGAATCGGGTGTTGCCCGTTTTAATTTCCATTCTAAAGGAATTTCCATCCTTAAGCATAAGTATTGATACATTTTATTCTGAGGTGGCTACTGCCTGTCTGCGCGAAGGAGCACATTGGATAAACGATGTTTCGGGTGGAAGAATGGATTCGAAATTATGGAAAGTAGCTGCTGAGGCGCAATGTACGTATGTGCTCATGCATTCTCGCGGTGATTCTTCCAACATGAAGGAATTGGCCAATTATGAAAATGTGGTTGAAGAAGTATATTCCTATTTCCAAACTGAAATTGAAAAGTTAAATCAATTGGGTATTTCGAAAATTGTCTTGGATCTTGGGTTCGGATTCGCTAAAAACCTGGAGCATAACTTTGATCTTCTTCAAAATATGAATCGTTTCCAATCATTTGGACTTCCCATTTTAGTGGGTGTTTCAAGAAAGAAAATGATTCAACAAACGTTGGGAACAACGGCAGAAGAAAGCTTGAATGGCACTACTGCTTTGAATGCATTCGCGCTGGATAGAGGCGCAGACATCTTGCGCGTGCACGATGTTCTTGAAGCGAAGCAGGCGGTTGAATTATACAGAAAGCTTGCCCTCGGCGGCAAGTAAAGTGTTCTGCATCAGAGATACTATGGTCATTGGTCCTACTCCACCTGGAACTGGAGTAATGTAACTGCACTTCGGAGCCACCTCTTCAAAAGCAACATCTCCCAGCAATTTAAATCCGCTTTTCTTGGAATCATCAACCACGCGGGTAATTCCAACATCAATTACAACGACCCCTTCTTTCACCATATTTCCTTTAAGGAATTCAGGCTGTCCGATTGCTGCAATGATGATATCTGCTGATTGACAAATCTCTTCGATGTTCTTGGTCTTACTGTGACAAAGTGTAACCGTGCAATTTCCGTATGGATGATTTCTTTGAAGTAAAACTGAAATTGGAAGTCCAACAATATGCGATCTTCCAAGGACAACAGCATGTTTTCCTGAAGTTGGAATGTTATTCCTTTCCAACAAAGTAATAATACCCATAGGAGTTGCTGGAAGAAAAGTCGGGAGATTCAACATCATCTTTCCAACCGATTCAGGATGAAATCCGTCCACATCTTTATTCGGAGCGACTGCCATTAAGACTTTCTTCTCGTTGATGTGTTTGGGTAATGGGAGTTGAATGATGTATCCATCAATGGAATCGTTTCCATTCAATGAATGAATGGTATTCATGACTTCTTCTTCGGTGCAATTTTCATTCAATTGAACGAGAGTCGAATCGAAGCCAACTTCTTCGCAAGACTTAACCTTGGCATTTACGTATGTAACACTCGCTCCATTTTCACCTATAAGGACAGCAGCTAAATGTGGACGTTTAAATCCATTGGCTACTCTATCAGAAACAATTTGCTTAATCTCAGATTTAATGGTTTTTGAAAGTGCTAGTCCGTCGAGAAGTTGCATAAAAATAATTTGAACCACAAAGAAACATCAATTTCTCGAAAAATTTTCAACTGAGGTTGTGTACTAAGTACACTTTCCTATATTTGAAGAACTAACTACCTAACATATGAAACAAAAAGGACTATTCTTTTTCGCTTTTCTATTTACTTTTTTTGCATATCATGCATCCGCGCAGATTCTAACTTCTACGCCGGCGTTCCCAACACAAACTGATCAAATTACCGTTTACTACGATGCCACAACTGGTAACGGAGATTTATCGGGTTACACTCCTATTTATGCTCACACGGGTGTAATTACAAGTAACAGTATCGGTCCAAACGATTGGCAACATACCGTTGGAAATTGGGGAACTGCTGACCCTGCTGTACTCATGACGCCAATGGGAAATAACATTCATAAAATTGTTATTACTCCTTCAACTTTTTACAATTTGAATGTTGGTGAAACGGTTTCTAAAATGATGTTTGTTTTCCGCAACGCACAAGGTACTGTTGTTGGAAGAAACGCTGACGGCAGTGATATTTATCTTAATATTTACGCAGCTGGCTTCAATGCATCGTTTTCTCAGCCTACACTTGAATCACAGATTGTAAATGCCAATCAAGTCGTTCCTGTTACGGCCAATTCTTCACTTCCCTCTGACATAACCATTTCAGTAAACGGAAGTCAAGTTGCTTCAGGCACAGGAGTATCATCCTTGAACTATAACTTTAGCCAGGCTGCAGCTGGGGAATATCATATTACTATGAGTGCTGTTAATGCAGGTACCACTATAACAGATGAGAAAGTAGTTATTATTCTTCCTTCAATAAATGTTGCTGCTGCTCCAGTTGGAACAATTGACGGAATCAATATTACCTCCACTACAGGTGTGCGCTTACAATTGTATGCTCCAAATAAGAGTTTCGTTTTTGTCATTGGTGACTTCAATAACTGGCAATTGGATTTGAGCTATTTAATGAATCGCACTCCGGATGGAAATACGTACTGGTTGGATATTCCAAACTTATCTCCAGGTACTGAATATCGCTTCCAGTATTACATTAACATGGAAGGAATGCGAGTGGCAGATGTTTATGCAGATAAAATCTTAGACGGTTGGAATGATGGATGGATTCCGGAGACCACTTATCCTAACTTGATTGATTATCCGAATGGATTGACATCTGAGCCAGTTTCTGTATTTAGAACAGATCCTCCTGTTTTCAACTGGACTGACCAAAGTTTCGTTCGTCCAGCAAAGACTAAACTTGTTGTTTACGAATTATTGGTTCGCGATTTCCTTTCTGATAGAACGTATACTTCATTAACAGATTCTTTGGATTATTTAGAAAACCTTGGAGTGACTGCTATTCAGTTGATGCCAATTAATGAGTTTGAAGGAAATGACAGTTGGGGCTACAATCCATCTTTCTACTTCGCTCCAGATAAAGCTTATGGCAGCGCTGAGGCTTTGAAGACATTTGTAAATGAGGCGCATAATCGTGGAATTGCTGTTATCATGGATATTGCCTTGAATCACAGTTTTGGTCAAAACCCAATGGTACGCATGTATTTCGATGCAAGTGCAGGTCAATGGGGACAGCCAACTGCGAATAACCCTTGGTTCAACCCTACTCCGAAGCATGATTTCAATGTTGGGTATGACTTCAACCACGAAAGTCTTCAAACTAAAAATTTCACGAAACGTGTTTTAGCGCATTGGATGCAGAATTATCACATCGACGGTTATCGTTTTGACCTTTCTAAAGGATTCACACAAAACTATACTTTAGGAAACATTGGTGCATGGGGAGCCTATGATCAAAGTCGTATTAATATTCTTACAGACTATTACAACCACATGCAAACGGTTGAGCCAGGTTCTTACGGAATACTTGAGCACTTCGCAGACAATAGCGAAGAGACTGTTTTAAGCAACAACGGAATGATGTTGTGGGGAAATTTGAATTATCAATACATGGAAGCGTCAATGGGTTATTCTTCTGACTTGTCATGGGGAAGCTACCAAAGCAGAGGTTGGAACAATGCTCATTTAGTGACTTATGCCGAAAGTCATGACGAAGAAAGAATGATGTATAAAAATCTTCAATACGGCGCTAGCAGTGGTTCGTATAACATTACTTCATTAAATACTGCATTGAAAAGACAAGAGTTGGCTCATTGTTTATTGATTCCGATTCCTGGTCCGAAAATGATATGGCAGTTTGGTGAATTAGGATATGACTATTCTATTGGGACCTGTTCAGATGGAGTTACTATTGATTTAGCGAATTGCAAAACATCTGCGAAGCCTGTTCGCTGGGACTATTGGGACAACCAAAATAGAAAGCACTTGTACAAAGTGACTGCTGCCTTGAACAACTTGAAAAAGAATGAGCCTGTTTTTTCAACCACAAATTTCAACATAGATCTTGGTGGTTTCGGAAAGCGCATTCATTTGAATGGAACGAACAATGCTGTGGTGGTTGGAAATTTCCAAACAACATCAATCAACATGATACCTGGATTTCAGCACTCAGGAACATGGTATGACTACTTCACAGGAAATGCCTTCCAAGTGAACGATTTAGGCGCGACCTTCTTTTTTGAACCAGGAGAATATCATATTTACACGGACTATCAATTGTCTGTTCCGGATTTGAATACCTCACTTGAAGAAGTAATGTCTTTCGCTAAATCTTCTTTCATGATTTGGCCTAATCCATCTAACAATCGCGTAAATGTTGCCTATTCGATGAATCAGGCTGCTCCTGTTCAATTGGTTTTGAGAGATTTAACTGGAAGAGTTGTCTCTTCCTTCAACACTCAGGGTGTTACAGGAATTAATCAATCTGAATGGAACTTATCTGAAGAGAACATTGCCGCTGGTTCTTACATCATTTCCGTTGAGACCGAAGGACGAAGAGAATCAGCACCATTTATTTGGAATCCATAAATTATAATTTACCAACAACACCTAAGTGTAT
>JBJOPP010000126.1:0-5935 GCA_046050685.1 Bacteroidota bacterium | reverse complement strand
CAACGTTGGTGGACAGTACAGAAGAAACATGTAATTCAATATGAAAATTATTTCATTCAACGTAAACGGTGTTCGTGCAATAACGAAGAAAACCTTCTTCGAAGATTTTCAAATCATGAATCCAGATGTGCTTTGTTTGCAGGAAACAAAAGCAAACGACGCGCAGGTTCAAGAAGCATTGCAAGGAATTTCTGGATACCACACTTATTCGAGTTCTGCTGTGCGTCCTGGATACAGCGGCACTGCTTTAATCTCGAAAGAAAAACCTTTGAGCGTTACTTTCGGATTGGGCATTGAAGAGCACGACCAAGAAGGAAGAGTTATTACAGCAGAGTACGATAAATTTTTCTTGGTGAATACGTATGTTCCAAACAGTGGTTCTGAATTGGCTCGCTTGGATTACAGAGAAACGTGGGATGCCGACTTGTTGAAGCATCTTCAAAATTTAGAAAAGACAAAACCTGTTGTATTGTGTGGCGACTTAAACGTGGCGCACCAAGCCATTGACTTGGCCAACCCGAAAAGCAATTACAACAAGAGTGCTGGATACACGCAAAGAGAAATCGACGGGCTTTCAACTTTTATCGCTTCTGGATACAAAGATTCTTTCAGACATTTTTATCCTGAAGTTGTGAAATACAGTTGGTGGAGCGCGCGATTCAACTCACGTGCGAAAAATGTAGGTTGGAGAATTGACTACTTCATGGTCAGTGAGAATTTCCTTCCACATATAAAAGATGCATTTATTTTAAATGAAATTATGGGATCGGACCATTGTCCGGTTGGAATTATTATCGAATAAATTATGGCGTTTGGAAAATGGGTAGGTGGCGCAATTGGTTGGGCATTAGGCGGACCAATTGGCGGATTAATTGGATTTGCGGTTGGATACATGGCCGAGGATAAAACCTTGAGCACACAAGAGCAACAAGCCGGTTCTCAACGCAGAACTTATGCAAGACATACACAGCGCGGCGACTTCTCTTCTGCCCTTTTGGTGTTATCTGCTGCTGTAATGAAAGCAGATGGAAAGCTCATGAAAAGCGAGCTTCAATACATACGCGAGTTTTTTGACAAACAATTTGGACCAGCTGCTGCTGCGGAACAAATTGGGATCTTGAAGGAGTTATTGAACAAAGACATTCCAGTTCGTGAAGTGTGTCATCAGATTCGCGACTTCATGGAGCATCCGATGCGTTTGCAATTGCTTCATTATTTATTTGGAATTGCAAAGTCTGATGGACAGGTTGCCAAGGCAGAAGCGGAATTAATTAAGCAAATTGCAAACGATTTGAATATTAGTCAGAAAGACTATGAAAGTATTCAAGCTATGTTTTACAAGGATGCAGCTTCGGCCTATAAAATTTTAGAAATTGAAGCTACGGCAACAGATGAAGAGGTAAAGAAAGCCTTCCGTAAAATGGCCATGAAATATCATCCCGATAAGGTTAAAGATTTGGGAGACGATTATCAAAAAGCTGCTCAAGAAAAATTCATTAAAGTTCAAGAGGCATACGATCAATTGAGAAAAGAGCGCGGAATGAAGTAAATGCGTATATTTACTTCACTCTTTGCATCTATGAAAAAACTTTTTATTCTTTCAGTCTTGTTAGTGGCATTGTCACATTCTTATGGACAAGCTTATTTCTTAAACGGATCAGCCACTGCAACAGGAAACGACTGTTATCAGCTTACTCCTGCCATTGGGACACAAAACGGAACCGTTTGGTATGCCGATCAAATCGACCTGAATCAACCTTTCGACCTTTCTTTTGAAATGCTCTTGGGTTATACCGATGTGAATGGCGCTGACGGAATGTGTTTCGTTTTGCACACACAGGGAACAGCTGCCATTGGAGCAAGTGGCGGCGGAATGGGATATTTAAATTTCGGAACAAGTCTCGCTGTTGAGTTTGATACGTACCAAAATCAGAGTCCATATTCCGATCCGGCCTTCGATCACATCGCTATTCAAAGCAATGGAAACGTAGACCACAATTCGGCTTTAAACTTGGCGGGACCTGTACAAATGAACGCAACAAATGCCAACACTGAAGATGGACAAAACCATCCTGTACGTATCGTGTGGGAACCCTCTACCCAATTGTTCTCTGTTTATTTCGAATGTGTCCTTCGTCTTCAAACAACGATAGACATTACCAATTCAATCTTTGCTGGGCAGAACATGGTGAACTGGGGATTCACTGCCGGAACAGGCGGTTTATCGAATGTTCAGAGTGTCTGCTTAACACCCGATATTTTAAACACTACAAATGAACTAACCATTTGTCCTGGAGCATCTGCTGTGCTTACCGTAAGCGGCGCAGATGTTAACGGAACATTTGATTGGTCTCCAGCAACAGCCTTGAGCACAGCGACTGGAGCGAGCCCAGTTGCCAATCCTGACACCACTACAACCTATCACGTTATATACACCGATCTCTGCGGTGTTGTCTCTGAGCAAGACTTCGTAGTTTCTGTAGAACCGTTAACCATTGATGCTACTGCCCTCTCTGATATCAACTGTGCTAATCCTCAAGCCACCATCAATTCAATAAGTAACATTAACGGCGTAACGTTCTTTTGGATAACCACTGGAGGAAATTTCACTACACCTACCAATGCATTTACAGTTGGCGTTGACGCTCCTGGATTCTATTCTGTGCTTACCGACTATCAAGGTATTTGTCAGGCTATGGATACCCTTACAGTTGTTGCGGATTATTCCGACTTTCAAATAATAACTGGGGGAACCCAACAGCTGAACTGTAACAATCCGAATGGAAGTTTATCTGCAATGGTTAATGGTTTTCCAAATGCTGCATTCAATTGGACAACAACGAACGGAACAATAAACGGAGGAGCAACAACTTCTAGCATCAACGTAGCAAATGCAGGAACCTATGTTGTAAATGCCACACTGAATAGTAATTGCTTCGACACCGAGACAATCAATGTGACAGCGGACTTCAATGCACCTTCAGTAAATCTTTCCTCGTTGAATGAATTGAATTGCATTACCCCTTCAAACACGATTTCTTCGACCACCAATGCCGGAACACCCGCATTTGTTTGGACAGGACCTGGCATTCAATCTGGACAAGGATCGTCATCCATTACCGTAGATGCAGCTGGTACATATGCACTTACCGCGACAAATAATGTTAACGGATGCCAAGCGAGTGCAAACATTGACGTGACTGAAAACTTCACTACCCCATCTATTTCAATTGGAATTCAAGATACTTTAAGTTGTCTTCATCCGGTAATTCCAATTTTGAATGTTGCCGTAAACAATTCAAACAACTTCAATTTAGCTTGGTCAACGCTTGACGGAGTAATTGTAGATGGAGCGAATACGATCAATCCAAATGTCTCTCTAGCCGGAGATTACACCTTGGTTGCAACAGACAACTCTTCGGGATGTACAGACACGCAGACGATTGCTGTAACTGAAAGTTCTTCGAGTCAGTTCGCTATTGACTTGGTTCAATATCCTTCAATTGTTACGGTAACCGATGGAGATTTATTGAACCCTTGTTGGACTCCGTTCTTGCCAGGATTAGCTCAAGGAGAACTGTTTTCCTTGTTGAATACTTTCGATTTACACATTTACAATCGTTGGGGAGATTTGATTTTTGAAGCCTCTACCCCAACTATCTATTGTCCGTCAAAAGATGAGCTTGCACAAGGAACTTATTTCTACACACTTGTGATGTCTTCGGTTTGCGGAGGTGTTGAAAATTACCAAGTTTCTGGAACTTTCTTGGTGAAGTAAATCTTAGTTCAGTGGTTACCTTTGTTATGTTGGGGTACCAACTAAACAAATTCTTATTGAACTAAATTTTTCGTGTATGCGAAATAACCTCATCGCGCTTTTTAGTGCGTTAATTGTCTTTCCATTCATTTCCTTTGGAAACCTTGGAACTCTTCCTGCGCCTATTGCAAATGCTGGGTTCGACCAATCGACTTGTGGTTTTTCGATTACGCTCAACGCTAATGACCCGCAAACGGGAAGCGGTCTATGGACGCAAGTAGCTGGACCTGGAACGACAACGTTCGCCAATCCGAATGCAAGAAACTCTTCTGTTTCGGTTTCGGTTGAAGGAGTCTACACTTTTGCATGGACCATCACTGAAGGCGCTGCGAGCACAACCGACAATGTCAATATTACATTCTACAACAATGCCACAGTAGCAAATGCAGGTTCAGATCAAACTGTTTGTGGATTAACTACTTTCTTAGTTGCTAACAATCCCACTTTCGGATTCGGAAACTGGTTCACAGTAAGTGGTCCCGGAGCAATTTCATTTTCAAATCCAAATAGCCCTTCTTCATCCATAGAGGTTTTTGCTAACGGAACCTATACCCTTCAATGGACAATCTTTAACGGGGTATGCCCTATTACTTCAGACCAAGTAAGTGTGACTTTCGACAACAACCAAGTTGTTCCAAATGCAGGAAGCGACGCTACATTTTGCGGTTTAACGTATGCTCTTTCAGGAAATAATCCTGCACCTTCAATCGGTTCATGGACATTTGTCACGGGTCCTGGCACTGCTACTTTCGACAATGCTAACGTATACAATACGAATGTTTCTGTATCAACAGCTGGAAACTACACCTTTCGCTGGACTATCAACAATGCAATATGTCCATCTGCCTTTGATGAGGTAACTGTAACGTTAAATTTTGCCAATGAAGTTTGTAACGGTGTAGATGACAATTGCAACGGTTTAACCGATGAGGGTGTTTTAAACACCTATTATTTGGACGCCGATAATGATACTTTCGGAAATCCTTCAATTAGTGTTCAAGGATGCTCTGCCCCTATCGGATACGTTTCCAACAACCAAGATTGCAACGACAATAACGCTGCTGTTAATCCATTTTCCAACGAGGTCTGTAACAATGCAGATGACAATTGTAACGGTCAAATTGACGAGGGAGTATTGAACACGTATTTCTTTGACGGAGATGGTGACAACTTTGGTAATCCTTCAACCACAACACTCGCGTGTGTTCAACCTGTAGGATATGTAAGCAACGGAAACGACTGTAACGACAACATTGCAAACATCAATCCTGTAACGGCTGAGTTGTGTAACCTGATTGACGACAACTGCAACAACCAAACCGATGAAGGGGTTCAGCAATTGTTCTACGCGGATGCTGATACCGACACCTTCGGTAATTCAATGAGTACAATTTTGGCTTGCACGCCCCCTAATGGATATGTGACAAACAATTTAGATTGTAACGACAACAATCAGAATATTTACCCGTCTGCAACAGAAATCTGCAACAACCTCGATGACAATTGTAACACTTCTATTGATGAAGGTCTTTTGTTTATTACCTACTATGCGGATCTCGATGGAGATGGTGCTGGGAATTTGATCAATACCACTATTGCCTGTGCTCAGCCAAATGGCTACGTTAACAATCCTACCGATTGCAACGATTCAAATCCTACAATTTATCCAAGTGCCTCGGAAACATGTAACGGAACAGACGATAACTGTAACACCTCGATCGATGAAGGCGTTCAGAATGTTTTTTACCTCGATGCTGACAATGACTTTTTCGGAAATGCTGCATTTCCAATTTTAGCATGCACCAATCCTGTTGGTTATGTTTCCAACAACAGTGATTGTAACGACGCAAACAATTTTGTTTATCCGAATGCCAATGAAATCTGTAACGGAATCGATGATGATTGCGACACTTCCATTGACGAAGGTGTTCAGATTGCCTTTTACGCAGATGCCGATAACGACGGTTTTGGAAATGAGCTTTCCAGTATATTGGCATGTTCTTCTCCTGCTGGATACGTGCTTAACGCAACGGACTGCAACGACAATAACGCGAATATTCGTCCAGGCATAGTTGAAATCTGCAACAACATCGACGACAATTGCAATACACTTATTGA
>JBJOPP010000125.1:0-2502 GCA_046050685.1 Bacteroidota bacterium | reverse complement strand
CAATCACGAAGACACTACCATTCCTGCTGAATTGAAATCACTTCACGGAAATTCTGAAGACCCAGAAGCCAAAATCACTTCAACCCTTCATTTATTTTCGAAGGCAAAGGCAGACGAAGTGACACTAGCGAAAAGCGAGGCGTTTTACAATAGCGCTTTAAATCATCTAGACGCTATCTCTGTTTCAGACGAAAAGAAAATGGCCTTGCGCAATTTGGCTTCTTTCCTGCTTGAACGCGAATCGTGAATCTTCCTTCAAAACAAATAACTGAAGATGTTTTTCTTCAGATGCTGAAAGACTTGACACTAGCGGGTTATCAGATGAATGATGCGCCTGGATTTGAAAACGGATATGATTATCTCTTCAACTTTTTTCAAGTTCAGTTGAAACTAGCGCCTTCCAATTTAAGAAGGTTCCTATACACCGCAGACATTACTGAACATACCATTGCAACAAAAGTCACCTCGCACATTCCTGCGGAAGCGGCAGCACAGTTGCTCGAACTAGCTCTCGAGCGGATGCAAATTAAAATTGAGTTAAGGAAGAAATACAGTTAGTTAATTTCTCCAGTGATGTAGATCTCTAACATTCCCCACACTATTTGGGTAAAGAAAGCCACCAACAAAGCCACTGTTAGAAACGAAAGAATGGAACGTTTTGGCTTTTTGATTTTATCGTATTTCACAATGTGATCGACTGTTACAGAAGCCACTCCTAAAAAATTCAAGAACATAAATAACGCCCAGTGCGCGCGGATTTCAGCATACGCGTTCAACCAAAAAGTGCTCGTTTCACTCATGAATTTCGACACATAAAAATACACGTTGAAAAACGCGCAGGCCACGTATGCAAATGGAATTAAAACTTTACCAGGAATATCGTTCATGCGGCTAAATTAATCACGCCGTGAAGAACTCTGCAATAAAACTTTCAGCAGCTCTGTGCGCAGATAATTCTTTGGAGACAACTCTATTTAAGGTTGATTCATACTTCTCTTTGAAGTGCGGTTTGCTTTGTAACTGATGCAACAAGACTTGATGAATCTGTTCTTCGAAACTGCTCACCAATTGTCGCTTTCTATTCTCTTCCTTCCATCCGTTCGAAACACTCCAGCGTTCGAACTTTTCAATTTCATTCCACACCACATCAATGCCCTTCGCTTCTGTTGAAGAAGTAGTAAAGACTTGCGGGATCCAATTGTTTTCGCGTTGCGGAAAGAGATGCAATGCCGATGTATACTCGCCTTTCGCGCGTTCGGCTTTCAGTTCATTTCCGCTGTCTGCCTTCGTAATAACCATGGCATCTGTCAGTTCCATAATACCGCGCTTAATGCCCTGAAGCTGATCTCCAGCGCCAGCCAACATGAGCAATAAAAAGAAATCTGTCATGGCATGCACTGCTGTTTCGCTCTGCCCCACTCCCACAGTTTCCACCAACACAATGTTGTATCCCGCCGCTTCACACAACAAGATACTTTCACGTGTGCTGCGGTTCACTCCGCCAAGGTGCGAACTTGAGGGTGACGGACGAACGAAGGCATTCGGATGTAACGACAATTCATTCATGCGTGTCTTGTCGCCCAAGATGCTCCCTTTTGAAATAGGACTCGATGGGTCAATGGACAAAACAGCCATTTTATTTTCTTCTGTTCGGAAGACTTCTCGTGCAAGTGCTTCTATAAAGGTCGACTTCCCTACACCGGGAACACCGGTAATTCCAATTCGAAGTGAATTTCCTGTATGTGGAAGAATGCGTTCGATGACTTCATCCATGACTTGAATGTGCTCTGCTCTATTGCTTTCCAAAAGCGTTAAGGCGGAAGCCAATGCCAAGCGATTGTGCGCCAATATGCCGTTCACCAAATCATCTGATTGAAAAGAAGCTTGACGTTCTTTCAGTCTGTTTTTATATTGAAGTTGGGCGTTGTTCTTGGCGTTCATGGACAGTTCAAAGAAAAGAAAAAAATAGCAGACGAAGAAGATTATTTTTGTTGAATGGAATACGCTTTCATTTTAGTTGTTGCGCTTTTAGGGTCTGGAATAAGTTTCTTCAGTGGATTCGGATTCGGAACATTGCTTCTTCCGGTAATGGCATTATTCTTCGATTTGCCGACCGCCGTTTTTGCTACAGCCATCGTTCACTTCCTGAACAATGTTTTTAAGTTGACTTTAGTTGGAAAACATGCACATTGGAAGACTGTCATTCAATTTGGAATTCCCTCTGCAGTTGGTGCTTTCCTTGGCGCTGAAGCGCTGAACTATTTGGCGCACTTGCAGCAACCTGTTCATCTTCAATTTTGGCATACAGATATCGAGACCACATTACTTGGAGTAGTTATGGGATTTGTGCTAATACTTCTCGCTGGAATGGAATACTCTAATGCCCTCGTTCGTGTAAACAAGGCGCCACGCATTCTTTGGTTGGGTGGAATTTTCAGTGGATTCTTCGGAGGATTAAGCGGGCAGCAAGGAGCTATTCGAAGTGCGTTCTTGATGAATCAT
>JBJOPP010000124.1:0-2661 GCA_046050685.1 Bacteroidota bacterium | reverse complement strand
CGTGAAAAGCTAGAATCCCATGAGGTTCCAGCAGATCACTTGTGGAATAACATTTCACAAAATATTCCTCAACCTTCTTCTTCATTTTGGAAGCCTTGGATGACCACTGCGGCTATCGGTACAGTTGCCGTGGCAACTTCAGCCGTTATTTATTTCAATTCGCCTAAATCTCTTCAACCAATAGCTCAGACAACTGATCAGAAGATCGAAGAGGTGAAGACGGATACAACTTCAACCACAAGTCAAAGTGTTCATTCTTCTGAAACTTCTGATATTCCTGAGATTGTAACGGGGGGTATTCCTGACGACATCATTTCTGGTTATGTTTGGGAATTTCCCGAGCCAGATTCGGTTAAAGCTTCTGAAGCATCTGCAAAGAGAAATTCAGAGATTGTCGCAATTATTCATGAGTCGTCGATTTCTAATACTTCTGAAAACAGACAAGGAACAGCTGTTTCGGAAAAAGAACCTTTAACGAATTCATTTACAGCTGTTGTTTCCAACGCTGAAAACTTAAGGTATTTCTTCTTCGGTGCCGCTGAAAATGCAGACTCCTACGCTTGGAATTTCGGAGATGGATTCGACGGGCAAGGACAGTCAATAGCACACGAATTCACTGAAGAGGGAAGTTACACCGTGAAGTATTTGGTTTCAAGAGGTGAGGAAGTTATGGTTGAAGAAAAGACCATCGAAGTTTATCGCCCAGCAAAACTTTCTCCGGTTACTGCGTTTGCTCCAGGATTCGACGGGAAGAACGATGTCTTCGATGTGCTATACAATGCGCGAAACGTTAGTGAGGCTGTGGATTTTAAAATCACAGATGTAAACGGAAGATTGGTTTATCAATCGGGTGGACAATCGGTTTGGGATGGAAAAAATCTAAACGGAGAGTTATGCCAACCGGCTTATTACTATTGGTTGCTCGAATACAAAGACAAGCAAGGCAACATGAAATCACAGTCTGGATCTATTCGCATCTTCGCCGAATAAGAGACTTATAAACATACGCCCTCGTTCTCAATTCTTCTTCGCATTTTTGGGGAATGGCAAAGACTAAAACTTCTTTTTTCTGTCAAAGTTGTGGCGCACAAAGTCCGAAATGGCTCGGCAAATGTCCTTCATGCAACGAATGGAACTCATTCGTGGAAGAGGTCGTGAACCGCGAATCGAATACTTCGAAAATCCGCATCAAACCTAACGCGCAGCCCAAATCAATTTCTGAAATTGAAATCGAAGAGCGCAAGCGTTTTCCATTAATAGACGGAGAATTAAACAGAGTTTTAGGAGGAGGAATTGTTCCTGGGTCACTTATTCTTTTTGGCGGTGAGCCGGGTATTGGAAAGTCTACCTTGCTTTTGCAAATGGCCCTTCAACAATTAAACTTCACGGTCTTGTATGTTTCGGGTGAAGAAAGCGAAGAGCAAATTCAGATGCGCGCGCAACGTTTGGGCTACGACAACCCGCGCTGCATGGTGCTTATGGAAACTTCGGTAGATCAAATTCTTCATCATTTGAATGAAGTCAAGCCGAACCTTGTTGTCATAGACTCCATTCAAACCTTGCAAAGCGAAAGCGTGGAAAGCGCGCCAGGAAGCGTTTCTCAAGTGCGCGAGTGCACATTGCAATTGATGAAATATGCGAAGGAAACGCATACCCCAATATTCTTAATCGGACACATTACGAAGGAAGGAAGCCTTGCAGGACCGAAGGTCTTGGAACACATGGTCGACACCGTTCTTCAGTTTGAGGGCGATCGCCATCACATCTATCGCATTCTCCGAAGCCACAAGAACCGCTTCGGTTCAACCCATGAATTGGGTATTTATGAAATGCTAGGTTCCGGATTGAAGGCGGTCGAAAATCCGAGCGATATTCTTATCGATTCAAGTACCGAACACCTCAGTGGTTCGGCCATTGCGGCGGCTATGGAAGGCGCTCGTCCGATGATGATGGAAATACAAGCACTCGTGAGTACAGCGGTATATGGAACGCCTCAACGCAGCACTACAGGATTTGATTTACGAAGATTGAATATGTTGCTTGCTGTTTTGGAAAAACGATGTGGTTTCCGTTTAGGAATGAAAGATGTGTTTCTGAATATCGCAGGTGGAATTAAGATCGAAGATCCGGCATTGGATCTTGCCGTTATATCAGCGATTCTTTCGAGCAGTGAAGACATTGCCATTACGCGAAAGGCTGGTTTCTGCGGGGAAGTAGGACTGAGTGGCGAAATTCGTCCGGTCTCTCGTTTGGACCAGCGCATTCAAGAAGCAGCAAAATTGGGCTTCGAAAAAATCTATGTTTCCTCCTTCAATAAAATTCAATCTTCCGCAGACATTCAAGTTATAAAAGTTGGAAAAGTGGAAGAGCTCTTCACCGAAATATTCGCATAAAAAAAGCCTCACCGAAGTAAGGCTTTCTTCAACAATAAATCTCTTAACAAAACTCTTCGAACATCCCGTTCAAGTGCGCAGCAATCATATCCGCTGTGCGACCTTCAATGTGGTGACGCTCGATCATGTGTTGCAACTTTCCGTCTTTGAAAAGTGCGATACATGGAGAAGACGGAGGGTATGGTAACATGAATTTTCTAGCCATGTTAACTGCATCTGAGTCAACGCCTGCAAATGAAGAAACCAATTTGGTTGGTTTTTTTCCTTC
>JBJOPP010000123.1:0-7505 GCA_046050685.1 Bacteroidota bacterium | reverse complement strand
TAGCCGTAGGGATTGTAACCATAGGAATTATAGCCGTATGGATTATATCCGAAGGAATTATTTCCAAAAGAATTATAAGGATTGTAAGAACCATAACCCAATCCCATTCCAAATCCATTGCTGTAGTTCGAAAAAGCATTCAAGCCGTAACTCAACTGCCAACCGCTAATCGGATTGAAGGTCGCACGTGGATTGGTGCCTCCGTTCATAGAATTCGAACGTCCTACTGAATTCGGATCGTAATAATCATCGCCTGCACTTTCAGCGGCAGCAACCAAAGCATGGTCGTAAAACAATTCTTTTCCATTCCAATACATTTCATCGTCTTCAGCGCGGGTGCGGTCGTCTGTCAAATTTTCAAAACTCGCACAAGAACTCAATGCAAGAACCGTGGTGAAGAAGTAAAAATTTCGTTGTAACGCTTTCATAATCGTATGGATTTGATAGTTTAAAGGTAATAAGGTTTTACATTTGCATCTTCGAAAAAAGAAAAAAAATGGCCGAAAAAATTCCAACAAGAAAAGAAGATTATTCTAAATGGTATAATGAACTTGTGATGCAAGCCGATTTGGCGCAGCACAGTGAGGTGAAAGGATGTATGGTTATTAAACCATACGGCTATGCGATTTGGGAAAAGATGCGCGATCAATTGGATATACGCTTCAAAGAAACGGGACACCAAAATGCCTATTTCCCTCTGTTGATACCGAAAAGTTATTTGAGTAAGGAAGCTGCGCATGTCGAAGGGTTTGCCAAAGAGTGTGCCGTTGTAACCCACTACAGACTTAAATCACAAGATGGCGGTGTTGTCGTAGATCCAGACGCAAAACTGGAAGAAGAATTAATCATTCGCCCTACCAGTGAGACCATTATTTGGAACACCTACAAAGGTTGGATTCAAAGCTACCGCGACCTTCCGTTGCTTATTAATCAATGGGCGAACGTTGTTCGTTGGGAAATGCGTACAAGACTATTCCTGCGCACCGCTGAATTCTTATGGCAAGAAGGACACACTGCGCACTCAACAGCACAGGAAGCCATTGAGGAAACAGAACGCATGTTAGATGTGTATGCTGAATTCGCAGAAAACTTCATGGCAATGCCTGTTGTAAAAGGAAGAAAATCGGAAAGCGAACGTTTTGCAGGCGCGCTAGACACCTTGTGTATAGAGGCATTAATGCAAGATGGGAAAGCACTTCAAGCAGGTACTTCTCACTTTTTGGGACAAAATTTCGCAAAGGCATTCGATGTAAAATTCGCAACGAAGGAAGGAAATACTGAATATGTTTGGGCCACCTCTTGGGGTGTAAGTACTCGATTAATGGGAGCGTTAATCATGACACACAGCGATGACAAGGGACTTCGTGTTCCACCTAAATTGGCACCAATTCATGCCGTGATTGTACCAATCTATAAGGGACTTGAACAATTGGAAGTCATTCGCGAAAAAGTTCTGCCACTGGTGAAGGCACTCAAAGCAAAAGGTATTGTCGCGAAATTCGACGACGACGATAGCAAACGCAGCGGATGGAAATTTGCAGAATATGAGTTGAAGGGTGTTCCAGTTCGTTTGGCTATCGGACCAAAAGATTTGGAAAATGGAACCGCCGAAATTGCTCGAAGAGACACTTCTGAAAAAACAACCGTTGCATTTGAAGGAATTGAAAACACCATTGAGCAATTGTTGGAAGACATTCAAACGAACATGTTCAATCAGGCGCTTGAATTCAGAAATGGACACATGACCGAGGTTGATGATTACGAAACGTTTAAGAAACTACTTGACGAAAAAACAGGATTCTTCTCGGCACATTGGGACGGAACGGCAGAAACGGAAGAGTTAATTAAACAAGAAACCAAAGCAACCATTCGCTGCATTCCGTTCGACGGACCAACAGAACCCGGTGTATGCATGGTAACCGGAAAACCAAGTGAGCGTCGTGTTCTATTCGCAAGAGCTTATTAATATGGAAACGAAGGAACAAATACTTTCATTACTCAAAAACAAAAGCGTTTTAAAGCAAGACGTTTTTCACAATACGATTGCGCAGTTCAATTCCTTGAAGGAAGTATTAAAAACAACTATTCAAGAACTTACGAATCAATTCGGAAAAACAGATGAACGTGTAACATTTGAATACCGCGACAGAGGCGCATTTCAATGCGAAATTCGCGTCGCAGGAGACTTGCTTATTTTTCAAATGCACACCAATGTTTTTCAATTTGAGCAGGACAGTAGTTTCTGGCAAACAGGATATTTAAAAGAACATCCGGAAAACAGTTATGTCGGAACGATAAACGTCTACAACTTCCTTTCAGATTCATTTCGCTACGACAGAACTTCTGATGTTGGATATTTACTTGCGCGCGTTTTCGTTAACAAGGAAAATCATTTCGTTGTTCAAGGAAAAAAGCAATTGGGTATTATGTTCAACGACATTGTTGCTTCCAACTTTGATAGTGCGAGCCAATCTAAATTCGTTGATCAAGTGATACTCTACGCCTTGAACTTCGACCTACTTATCCCTCCTTACGAAAATCTGCACCAAATAACAGTGGAAGAAATGCAAGACATTAACCACAGCGGCAGTTTAGCTACAGGCAAGAGAATGGGATTTCAGTTTAGCACTTTGAAATAATAAGGCCATTACTTATTACCTTAGTGCTGTGATTCACGACATTAAGAAAATATTTTACACACTTTTAATCTGCTTTTGCTGCCAATTTAGTGTTTTTGGGCAAGGTGGTAGTTATACCTACCGTCAAGTTGCGGTATTAGATCTTACTGCGCGAAACAACGAACTTGATTCATCTCGAACGAGATCGGTGCGACACATTATGCAAGTGACTGGAGTTCCATTTGTGGAGACCTCAGATTTCAACTTCGCTCTTCAACATAAAATCCTATTTATTTCTCCTCGTATTAGAGCAACAACCTTCACTGACGAAGAAGAATTAGCGTTGCACGAATATGTATACAACGGGGGAACAGTTATCGCATCGAATTGCTCTGCACCCGATCTCTATGATCTATTTGGAATTATTGATTACACGGTCGACGACTTAACCAAACGTTTCATTTGGAATATATACGCTGAATCGAATTACTTCGACCGCATAAACGATGACAAAGAAATTTTTGTCTCGCTCGGAGACACTGCCGTGAGCAACCCCATCTTCGATCACAAATATTACTTCCCAGCTTCAGGAGCAGAGGTGCTCGCCAATTATGAAAATAGCTTTCCTGCTCTTGTCAAAAACGACTATGGAACCGGAAGAACTTTTCTATTCGGATTAGATTTACGAGATGTTATCGCACGAAATCTTCTGAACAAAGACGACGATGCGCATCGAACCTATTCGAATGGATTCGAACCCACAACAGACACTTTCATTTTTTTTGTAATGAATGTTTGTCGGAAACACATTCCGAGTAATGTGCGCTGGCACACGTGCCCGTCATGCGACGATGCTGTTTTTATGCTCACACACGACATCGATTCTCAGACGGCTGTTGACACCATGGAAATATTTCTCGAGTACGAGGACAATCACAATTTAAACGCCATGTACAACCAAACGGTTAGGTATATGGACGACGATTGGATGAGTGACTTTTACACGAACAACAGCTACGCAAAAGTTCACAATGTCCTTGTACGAAATCAAAGGTTAGCCAGTCACTCTGTTGGGCACTTCCCTGACTTTGATTCCGTTTGGACTCCGATGGGAAGCATGGGAAATACCATGGCCAATTACACGCCATATTATTTAGCTGTAAACGGTCAATCTACAAATGTAAGTGCCTACGGCGAATGTGAAGTTTCGAAAAGTATTTTGGAGAACGATCATGGTGTGCAAATCAAATCATTCCGCGCCGGGCATCTGTGTTATCACAAAAGACTTCCGAAAGTGCTAGAAGATTTGGGTTACTTATACAACTCTACTTTTTCCGCAAATGACGTCCTGACCAACTTCCCTTTTTATGGGACTGATGGAAGAACCTATGACGGTTATTTAAGCAGTGTTATTGAAATTCCAATGACCATTTCAGATGCGAGTGCTACATTTCCTTTCAGTCTAGATTCTTATCCTTCGAATGTTGCGCGTTGGAAAATGGTTACGCTAAAAAATGTTGCCAACGGTGCCCCAACGGTACTACTTATTCATCCGAACCGAACCTATAAACTTCAGGCCGAGCAAAATTTCTTCTCGCAACTTCCTTATGGAATAAAATACATGTTCCTTGACGATTTCGGCGACTATTGGAGAGAGCGAATAAATTCAAGACTATACAGTGACTACAATCCTTCAGACAGCACGTTAGGCGTTTACCTCATGGACTTTCACCCCGAGAAAGAATATGCGGTAACCATTGACAATTATACAGACACGGCGCATTGTAAATTCTATGATGGATTTGGAAACAGATTGTATCCATGCATCACGCCTGGTCCATTTAACGAAACGCGCTTCTGCAATTTTCAATACTCCAATCCGAATGAAAATTATTGCGACATGCCTTACACCGTTGGTGTAGATATTCATTCTAAAAAATCAATTCAAATTTTTCCTAATCCCGCTTCAGAAGCTTTCACCATTGAATGTTCACCCAAGGACATTGGAAAAACAGTGCAACTCTACAATGCGCTTGGCAACTTGATACTTGAGAAAAACATTGAGTCTTCTTCAGAAAAAATCAATATCACTCATTTCGCTCCAGGTGTGTATTCCGTTCGTTTCGAGCAAATGATTTACCGATTGGTTATTCAAAACAAACTATAAAAATCTGAAAACCACTGCAGGCATCTCTGAAGATAACTGCCTAATCTTTTCGCTAGGTTTAAGAATCATTCGCCCTTGCCTCATTTGCAATGACTGACGCTCGTTAGTGCTCAATTCAATTAAACTCTGATCTCTGTTTTCCTTTTGCCAAGGCAACGAGATTTCCGTTGGCAACTGCTCGCCTTCCTTCAACAAAACAAAAGCATATTTCTCGTTGTTTTTTCCTTCAACAAAATAAATGTTTTGGTCTTGAAAAAGCTCAACGCTTTTCGTTCCGTATATCGCAGATGAATGTATGCTTGTCCACTCGCCTATTTCCTTCAACCTATCGTTCACCTCATCTGGAAAAACACCTGTGGCTGTTGGACCCACACCTAACAATAAATTTCCGCCTTTGGCTACAACTTCAACCAACTTGTGAATGACTTCGCGAGATGACTTGTATTTGTCATTGGCAACAAATCCCCAAGCATTTCCTAGCGTCATACATGTTTCCCAAGGATAATCCAATCTTCCTTCAGGAATGCGCTGCTCTGGCGTTCGGTAGTTTTCATATTCTCCATGCACTGTTCTGTCTACGACCAATGTTCCTGGATTGTTCTTTCGCGCTATCTCGGCTAAGTGCGGAACATTCACATCTTGACTCCATGCCGGGATCGGACATTGCCATGAGAGAACTTCATCGTTCACGGTTTCCAATGGACGCACCCAACCTCCATCTAGCCAAAGCATATCAACCTTTCCATAATCCGAAGTCAATTCTGAAATCTGATTCGCTGTATAGTTCTGAAAACGTTTCCATTGTTCTGGGAACTTTCGAATGTCGTAATTGTTGTTTCGCTCACCCGTTGCGAAGGCATGCCACCAATAATAATCGGAATGCCAATCGGGTTTAGAGAAATACGCTCCAATAAAAAAATCTTCCTTTCGAAAAGCATTGAAAACTTCTTTCGTAACATTCGACTTTGGATTCGATTGGAAAGGACCGTTCGTGATTTTAAAATCGGAATATTTGCTATCGAACATACAAAAACCATCGTGATGTTTTGTGGTGAAAACCAAGTACTTCATCCCTGCAGATTTCGCCGCACTTGCCCAAGCTTCTGGATTGAATTGCGTTGGATTGAACTCCTTCGACAAACCGAAATACCAATTCTTATAATCTTCGTAATCCAAGGCAGTATCTCTTCCCACCCAATCTTCGTTGCAGATAGACCATGACTCTACGATTCCCGGAACCGCATAAATTCCCCAATGTATAATAATTCCAAACTTCAAATCACGCCAATGCTCTAAGTTCGCTCTTACCGAAGGATCATTCGGGTAGGTGTATGCCGGCGAAGGCTGCGACATTGCGTGGACAAACGAAAACAAAAAAAATATTCCAACTAGCTTCCTCATGCTTTAAAAGTACTCGTCATTTTTTAAACTAAAAATTGAAAGAAATAACCTGCATCAAAAGAACAACAAGTGCCCACCACAGATGCATTCTTCGCTTACCAAACAAAAACAATATGAGTAAGCAACACGTTGCACCAATTGCCGCAATTAACGACGGGACTGTAAAATTCAATGCTGCAATGGCAACCACAATGGAAGAAAAAAGATAAACCCAAATCGGCTGCCGACGATCTTCGGAATATTCGAGCCAACGAAAAACAAGCGCACTTAAAAAAATAGAGACTGCAGAAACAACGTAATTTAAATCAATCATGCCTCTCCAGAGTGGATACGTTAGGGCAATCAAAATGAAAGGGAACTGAAATGTTGGAAGAACAAACGCCCAAAAATTTCGGTGCCCCAATGCCTTGTATAAAATATGATTGAGTATAAAAAAATAAATCCAAAAAGAAGTCAAGTCCAATCCGTCTAGAAGCCAAGAAAGCGCACTTAAACTTAAAAGCAGCACCAACGGGAGTTTCAGTTTATTCATCGAATCATCCTCGCTTTGAATCACATCGTCGTACATGCGCAAACTAATGAGCACTAAACCTATTTTCATCACATCGAAAAAAGAAAAAGGATGGATCACCACCAACGGAACACTGAAAAGAAAAATGAAAATCGCTGAAAGCAAAACATAGCTTGGAGAAACTCGTTTGGCCAAATAATTGTTTAGAGAGCGATTCAACGGATATTACTATTTTTGATACGTCTAAAATAGAACATATACAGAAAACTAAATATGAAAAAATTAATTCTTGGAATTACCTGTCTTTTAATCATAGCATCTTCATTCAGTTCTTGCACCGTTGAAAAGCGCGTGCATCAAGACGGGTATCACATTTCATGGAAGCACAAGCATGCTTCACCTTCTGAAATTAAATCTACTCAGATAGAGACCGAGGAGGCCATCACAGCACCAATTCACAAGGAAGAAATTACACCGAATGTTCATTCGAGCGAAACACTTTTCGCAAGCAATTCTGAAGACATCGTTCTCCTTCCTCAGAAACGCACATTTAATCAATCGAAGAAAGACACGGTTATTCCAGACCAAGCAAAAAATCAAGAAGAGTATTTCAGTAACAATTACACAAACGCTCTTCCAACGAACGAGTTGAAAGACACCAAGCTTGCGAATTGGGCATTGGGCTTAGGCATCGCATCAATCTCCGCCCCTGTATGGGGAGTTTTACTTTTCTTGCTAATCGTGGGTATACTTGGCGCGTCATGGTCAAGCATTGGAATATGGACAGCCTTTGGAGTTGCTATTCTAG
>JBJOPP010000122.1:0-3003 GCA_046050685.1 Bacteroidota bacterium | reverse complement strand
ATACATGGAGCGCATAATGCCGGAAGATATTTATGGTTTTTATATATTTTTATTTATGCGAAATGACCTTGATGTGTATTTCGCTATAATATCTATCTGGTTCCTGTATGTAATTTCAGATCGTTTTATTCAATCTCGAAAAAAAAGCTAGATATAACATATCGGAAGATATAAATCCATCGGATTTTCAATAACGCAGCAAGAGTTTCCAATTACTCGCGAGGTAAGAGAAATTAAGAGAGGGGAAGAATGTCTTTCATACGAATGCCTTTGGCGAATGTCTTCGACGATTTTAATTACGCATCCCGATAGCTATTGGGAGGAATAAAATCTTCGATTTTCCAATTACGAAGTAAGAACAACGAAGTTCCTTGACTATATTTGTCAAGAATGAAATTGTCAAAAATTAATATTAGTGAACACCTTCGTGAGCTTCGCAAGGAAAGTGGAAGAACCTTGCGGGAGGTGGCTGCGTATTTGGAAATAGACCAGGCTATATTGAGTAAGATGGAGAACGGAAAGCGTCCGGTAACAAGAGAGGTGCTTACACAATTGGCGAAACTATACAAGACAGATGTTCAGGAGATGCACAAGATTTTTATGGCTGAAAAGCTTTATAAGCAATTGGAGCATGAAGACGATGCAATGTCTATTTTGAAATTGTTGGAAAAGCAAGTTGTTTATAAAACCAAACACGATTCAGAGAAGCAACAAATTAAAAAGACAGTTCAAACGTATTTCGCCAAGCAAGTTGCAGTTGCAAAAGTGAGTTTGTTCGGATCATTTGTGAGAAATGAAGAAACAGCGAAGAGTGATATTGATTTGTTGATTCAGTTTGTGGCGAAGAAGAAAATATCGATGTTCGACATTCTCAAAATGCAGCACGAACTGGAAGATTTATTGAATCGAAAAGTAGATTTGATTGAAGAAGGGCAGTTAAAGCCTCAGGCGGAATTGGAAGTTGTTCGAGAAAAAGAGGTTGTTTATGTCAAAGCCCTTGACTAATGTACTTCGTACGAATGCCTGCGGCGAATGCTACGCGAATGTCTGCGACTGATTTTCCAATAACACCGTTCCAATTATGAAATAGGCATTACGAAGTAAGAACAACGAAGTTCCAATTTCCTTTCAAATCCATACTCTCGTGAAGAATACGAACAACTTCTATTGATTTATCTTCTTGAATAAGATAGAAAATAATATGTTTTGAAGCTTTCTTTCCCAAAAGATTAGGGTAGATCTCGTGATAGTATTTTCCTAATTTCGGATTCTTTGCAACGATGGAACAAGCATGAATAATGAGTTTGTAATAGTTATCCGCTTGTTGTTCAGACCAAGTATCGTAGGTGTAATTCCAAATTTCAGAAAGGTCGGCAACGGCTTTATTGGTCAAAGTAAAAGTGGACATTTATTTCTTTTTTGACTTCAACTTTTTTAAGTGCTCATTGGGATTGAAATCTTCTGCCATTCCACTGGCGATTCCTTCATGAATGGAATTGCGCAATGTTGCCAATCTATTTTCTTCTTCTTCAAGCAGTCGTAATCCAGCGCGTACAATTTCACTGGCGTTTTTGTAGCGACCTTCCTTTAATGTGTTTTGAATAAACTGTTCGAAATAAGTACCGAAAGTGATGGAAGTGTTTTTGCTCATGGTCAACTGATTTTTGTAAAAATACCCAAAATTGGTATAATCTACAAAATTCATTTCTGACTTTTTTGAATTTGATTTCATATTACAAACCTATTTCGCTAATCTGGAAATCGCACTAATTTTTATATGCAGTTTATATGCTGTTTATTCAATGGCGAATGGCTTTGCGAGGGCAACATCGTTGCGAGGGTCCTATGGACGAAGGTTGCAAGCAACGAGGGTCTTCGACGTTCTAACAACAAAGTTCCAATTACGCAGTAGGAATTATGATCCCGATAGCTATCGGGAGGCATTACGAAGTATGAATAAAACCGCAGGTTTTCCAATAGCGTAGTTCCCATTACGTAGTAGGAATAAAATCTCCGATTTTCCAACAACGAAGTTCATACGTCTTTCGACGAATTTTTCAAATTTCTCGTTTACCCAGAGTTTTTAAATTACCTCTCAAATACCTTGATGCACTTGCGATTTGGCGTTTGTGTTTTTTTGAAATGAAAAGAATTGATAATCGTTGGGGTTTGAGAGGATGAATATTTCTGTACTTTTAATTTAATGAAACAATTGATTTTATTACTTCACATTTTGATTAGTCGAAATCGAATGCAAAAATGTTGTGTAATATTCCTTTCCATACTTCTTTTCGCTTGCAATCAACCAGAGCCTCAGAGCAATCAGCCTGAACTTAACTACTATACTTTTTGCAGTTTGGAAAGTTTATACGATTTGAAGTACCTTGAAAATGTCGACTCTATTTTTTTGTTGAATATTTATCCTGCTGAAAGTAAAATGCTTTCAATCATTCTAAAGTCAATAGGGAAGACCAAAGTCAAACATTTGGAGATATTAACCGATTCCTTAATAATAAATGAGAATATTGAAATAGAAGGTTTAGTTAGTTTGCGTTTATATGCCACACGTTACGCGGAATTAAAAGGCAGTATAATAAGTCGCGATTTAAAGGATATAGGATTAAGCTATTTGAATGTGGACGATTCAAATTTTTTGAAGGATAAGAAATTAGGAACGTTAACGTTGGAGTGTGATTCGAATGGTATTCCTGGTATGATCTCATCGTTAAGTTCAGTTGATTTTTTAAACATCTATGGGTATTTCGAAAATGAACCAGATTTGTCCTCAATAAAAAACGTTACAGGAACTATTTGGATAAACAATCGCAATAAAAACGTTCACTTGTCTTTAGAGAAAATGAAAAAGACTCTACTGAAAAGTAATTCACCAGATTTATCTGTTTATTTAGATGTAGAAATGGAATGAAAATATGAGATTGAAAACACTAGTTCTTTTCACAATTTCGCTGAATTCAATATCAGCGAGCTACGCGATGAATCCAA
>JBJOPP010000121.1:0-2680 GCA_046050685.1 Bacteroidota bacterium | reverse complement strand
GATACTCTTTTCCATTTTCAACTTGAACTTCGTTGTAGGCAATGTCGGCATCGGAAATGACAATCATTCGCGTGGGTTCACTTGTAGCGCGATATGCGATTTCAGAGGATTTGCGAACACTGTCTGGAATGAGGTCGTTGAACGCGGAAGGAAATGTTCCTTCTAACAATATTCCCATGATCTGATTGGGCTTGTTATTCGTTTTGAAATAGTCTCCAGTCTCACGCAACAATTCTAAATCAATACGAACTGGCGCTTTGAATTCTTTCGCTAAATCGGAAGAAAATAGGAAGGGAATTTTGCGAATGTTCTTGTCCTGATTAACCGTGTCAATAGATCCTGCGAATTCTGTGAAAATAGGGTCGAGGTTCGCAGCAATCGGATGCGAATGTTTTTCCGATGTGAGAATAGGAGCGAAGTAGTTGCTCTTTTCCACATAACTTCTTTGATTGCCCATTGGACCATTGTCGAGAATAATGGGTGCACCTTGAAAATCAATCACCATGTTTCTATTCAAGCGAACGCCATATTCATAGAGCATTTCGTACAATCCGTTTTCGTTCGAAACAGCCATAGCCATTCCGCCAGTTTTAATACTGTCTAAATCCATGTGAAGAGCGTCCAACAGCCACAATACTTTTCCTCCGTTCATAATGAACTGATCAATCATGAAGCGGTCTTTATCTGGAACAACGGTATCCGGTCCTGCCACAATAAGCATGTCATAAGCGTTAGCGCGGTATTGAAGTTCAGGAAGCTTATCGCTCAGGGCATTTAATTTACCATTGATGGTAACAGGCTTCACATTGTAATTGTCTTTCAAGGTGTATAGCAAGTCGGCCATGTGAATGCGAGAAATTTCCTTGTGTCCTTCCAACACACCAATTAATGGTTTGCGGTCGCGCAGAATTCTTCTGAAGCTGCTCGCCAATTCGTATTCCAAATTGTTTACAGAGAAGTTCACCATTTCTGGATCAGACAACGGCATTTCGCTTCGCATGAACTGAACAGGATATTCCTTCCCTTTGTATTCTACGATAGCTCCAGGCCAAATGATTTTATTCACTTCAGCACCGTCTTGTTCGTAGGTGATGTTCGAAAATTTCAATCCCTTTTCATCCAACGCAGTGAAAATTTCTTGACGTTTTTTTTCGTCGGCTTCTTCATACGGATCAATGAATTCGTATTCAATCAACCCGTCGCTTAAACTGTTGAATTCAGCCAAACGCTCTTCTACAGCTTGCTCCAGACGTTTGTAGTCTGCAGGAAAATCGCCGTGTAAATAAACGCGAACGTAAACAGGCTCTTCCAAACTCTCAAGCATCTCTAACGATGTTTTAGAAAGCGAGTTGCGTTTCTCCGCGGTGATATCTAGTTTGAAAAAGACTACCGATGATAGTAGGCCAATGGCGCACAAAATACCAAGGGTAAGAAAAAATTGAACGAGGTCGGAATTGCGTTTCTTCATCCTTGCAAAAATGCAATGCTTTCAGCGAAATACGAAACTAATTTCAGGAATTGTTAACACGGCCAAGGGACTTCGTAGACGTCTTACCCAAATTGAAAATGGCGTCGAGGATAGACAGATCTTGTTCAAATGGAAAACGATCGGCAAATACCTGCGGATAACTTTTCAATTCCACCGGTCTTGTCCCTCTTACTTTCCACCTTTCGTCAAGAATCTTTGGCTCCGCCAATCTTTCGTCAAGAATCTTTGGCTCCGCCAATCTTTCCTCTGGAATCTTTGATTCAATCAATCTTTCGTCAAGAATCTTTGGCTCCGCCAATCTTTCCTCTGGAATTTTTGATTCAATCAATCTTCCCTCTGGGATTTTGGGAAACCATTTCATTGACCATTCGTGTGCTTTCATGTTGAAATCAATCAGAAACTTCTCTTCTTTCAAGAAAAGTGCTTCCAATTCAACATCAATAAAATCATACATGGCTGAATTGCCGTATGCACTGCGAATGGCTTGAAGCATTTTCTTTCCATTGTACTCCGAACTAATTCGAATGTCTCGAAGAAGCTTTCGTTCGCCACCAGTAGATTCTACGGGAATCGTTAAGGTCTGAACACCATTGCCCGTGAGAATGTCGAATCGGTTGCGATACGTTTGCTTCTGGAAATACTCTTCGTTGCTTAACGCGAATTCTTCTTCAGCATACAACACATACCAACTGATTGGTGCAAAGCAGCAGAGTGGAAGGGAAGTCATGAAAGTCGTTAGTCTACCAAGTGGAAAATACGGTCCCAACGAATGTTGCTGCTTCCGTGATAGTCCATGTTTTCTTTCGAGAACCAAGTAAACACGGCCTTTCCAACAATGTGGTCTTCAGGTACGAATCCCCAGAAACGACTGTCGGCGCTGTGGTGACGGTTATCTCCCATCATGAAATAATAGTTCTGCTTAAACGTGTAGGTTGCAGCCTCTTTTCCATTGATGAAAATCTTACCGTCTTGTTCGCTGATGGTATTGCCCTCGTAGGCGTTAATCACGCGTTGGTAGCGAACGAATGCGTCATGAGACATTTCAATGGTCATTCCTTCTGCAGGAATAGCCAAAGGACCGAAACGGTCGCTGGTCCATGTGTTAAACGGATAGTCGGCAGAGTTCGGATAAATCGAAAGCTGTGAGTTCTCAGCAACAGTGTCTTGGTATTGAGAAACACTTGGGAAATC
>JBJOPP010000120.1:0-2998 GCA_046050685.1 Bacteroidota bacterium | reverse complement strand
ACATGATTCAGAACGGCATTGATCCTTTCAGTATCCTATCGCTAACCTTTACCAATAAGGCCGCGCGTGAAATGAAAGAGCGTATTGCAAACCTTATGGGTGAGGAGAACGCACGGAACATTTGGATGGGGACTTTTCACTCTGTTTTTGCACGAATACTTCGTTCAGAGGCGGATCGAATCGGCTATCCGAGGAACTTCAGTATTTACGATACAGCAGACAGTAAAGGACTTATTCGAGATATTTTGAAAGAAATGTCGCTTGACGATAAGATCTACAAACCGGGTATGGTGCAAAGTAGAATTTCTTCTTGCAAGAATAGTTTAATCAGTGCTGCTGATTATCCAGAGCAAGTGGAGTTGGTTTCAGACGATCACGCTGCAAAGCGTCCACAGATGGCAGAGGTATACAGAAAGTACGACCAGCGCTTGTTCCAAGCGGGTGCTATGGACTTCGATGATTTGTTGTTCAAGACGAACATCTTGTTCAGAGACCATCCAGACGTGCTGCACCGCTATCAGCATAAGTTTCAGTTCATCATGGTAGATGAGTATCAGGATACGAACTTCTCGCAATATCTCATCGTAAAGCAGCTCGCTGCAGTAACCGAGAATTTGTGTGTAGTGGGCGATGATGCTCAAAGTATTTACGCATTCCGCGGGGCGAATATTCAGAACATTCTAAACTTCAGAAAAGACTATCCCGATTATTCGTTGTACAAATTGGAACAGAATTATCGTTCAACAAAAGTCATTGTTGAAGCGGCGAATTCAATCATTGGAAACAACAAGAATCAGATCAAGAAAAATGTTTGGACAGCGAATGATGAAGGAAATAAAATTCGTCTTCATCAAGCGCCAACCGACAATGAAGAAGGTATGTTTGTGGCAAACACCATCTTCAAATTTCAAAAGGAAGACGGCGGAACGTATCACGATTTCGCCATTCTTTATCGCACGAACGCTCAGTCGCGTGCAATGGAGGAAGCTCTTCGGAAATTAAATATTCCATACAAGATATACGGAGGATTGAGTTTCTACCAGCGTAAAGAGATTAAGGATTTGTTGGCTTATTTCCGCTTAACGGCGAACCACAAGGACGAGGAGGCGTTGAAGCGAGTAATCAATTACCCTGCGCGTGGTATTGGAAAAACAACACTTGAAAAATTAATTGTTGGTGCTTCCGAACGTGAGATCAGTATTTGGGAAATGATTCAGCGTTGTTTTGAAGTTGGAATCTCGGGAGCAGTTGCGAATAAGTTGAATGAATTCGTGACAATGATTCAGAGTTTTGCAACGGAACTAACTACCAAACCCGCCTACGACTTGGGTATGCACATTGCTGCGGCTTCTGGTTTATTGGTGGAAGTGAATGCCGATCGTACACCCGAGGGAGTTGCTCGCGTTGAGAATATTCAGGAATTGTTAGCCGGTTTGAAGGAATTTTCTGAAAGAGAATTGGAAGATAATTCCATGCCCTCACTTTCAGATTTCTTGATTGATGTTGCTTTGCTTACAGATACTGAAAGCACAGATGTGGATGAGACGAAGAGTGTGTCACTCATGACCATTCACTCCGCGAAAGGATTGGAATTTCCGAACGTCTTTATCGTTGGAATGGAAGAAAATCTCTTCCCCTCACAAATGTCTTTGAATGCGCGCGAAGACTTGGAGGAGGAGCGAAGACTGTTTTATGTAGCATTAACACGCGCCGAGAAGAGAGCCATTCTATCTTACGCGAACTCGCGATTTAAATGGGGACAGTTCACCTATTGTGAGCCATCGCGATTCATTGAAGAAATTGACGAGAAGTTTTTAGAAACAACTTCAGGAAAGAAAACGCCGCCGCAATCGAAGTCGTTTGATTTTGGTGCAGAGCGTGGAAAATTCAGTGGTGGAATGAATAGACTTCCATTACAGGACAAGCCAAAGTCTTCCATGCCACCATCGCCGCCCGTTACGCCATTGCCTCCGCAGATTGATACGAGCAAGTTGAAGAAGGTGGACATGAGCGCACCTGTTCCGCTTCCAGCAGGTGATTGGGCGTTGCCTCATGAAATTCAGGTTGGAGTGGAAGTTCAACATGAAAAATTCGGGAAGGGCAAGGTGGTGAAGGTTGAGGGTGAAAGTCCAAATGAAAAGGCTACCGTTTTCTTCCCTTCGGAAGGACAAAAGCAGCTCTTATTGAAATTCGCAAAACTGAAAATTGTAGGCGCTTAATTGTAGCGTATATTTGTTAGACCTCATTTAATTTATTTATGAATCCCCACCGCTTTCAGAAGCCAGATGTTGTTGTGCCGTTAGAGATGAATAGTGCTCGTCCTGAAATTACTTTGCCGGAATACGGAAGGAATATTCAGAAGATGGTGCAGTATGCTTTAACACTTGAAGACCGCGATGAACGCGCACGTTGTTGTAAGGCTATTATTTCAGTCATGGGTCAATTGTTCCCATACTTGCGTGATATGGAAGATTTCAATCACAAACTTTGGGATCACTTGCACATTATGAGTGGATTTCAATTAGATGTTGATTCGCCTTACCCAAAGCCAGAACCTTCTCAGTTTGCAGTAAAGCCAGATCGCATTAGCTATCCGCAAGGACCCGTTAAGTTTGGTCACTACGGAAGATATGTAGAGAAGATGATTGACAAGTGTGTTGGAATGGAAGACGGAGAAGAGAAGATGAACTTCACGCGCTCCATTGCAACGCTCATGAAGCAAAATGCTTTGAACTGGAATCGCGCTACAATTACAGACGATGTGATTTTAGAAGACTTGAAATATTTAAGTGGCGCGAAACTTTCTGTTGAGAATATCCAAGAGATTCATGCAGTAAAGACCATTCAAGGATCTAAATACAACGACTTTGTTGAAGACAGTTACCGCAACAACAAGAAGCGTAACAACAACAACAAGAAGAAGAAATTCAAGAAGAAATATTAAGAAGTGTAATTTTCATGACGCTTCTCGAGGACATACAGCACGGCATATTTCATA
>JBJOPP010000119.1:0-12707 GCA_046050685.1 Bacteroidota bacterium | reverse complement strand
TTTGTTACGTTGGTAGAAGAACCCAATACATATTCTTCAGTGGTGGTGCTGAAAATTCCATCGTGATTCCAATCGATCCAAGCCTTCGTGTAGTTCGTGTAATTTCCGCCCGTATTGATTTTTACTGTAATAGGAAACGAACCGTAAGTGGCAACTGTAGCTGGAGTTCCAGCAGTGTAGTCGGTGTAACCGTTCAACACAGAAGTGTTATTGATTCCAGCAAAGGTTACGTTTGTGATTCCGTCGAACGTTTGACCTTGATCTGTGCAATAAATAAGCGGAGCAATACCTGTTGTGGTGAACGTAGAAGCCGCGCTATATGCAGTGAATCCGCCAGTTGAACAGAACGAAAGAATTTTATACGTGTATGTCGTTCCTGGAAGGAGATTGTTCAACACAATACTATTGGAAGAAGCCGAAACGGTTGTCCAGTTTGCAGAAGAAGAAGCTTTGTACTGAACGTTGTACGAAGTTGCATCCAATGCTACGTTCCACGAAAGTGACGCGGTATTATCTCCAATAGCCGAAGAAGCTAATCCTGATGGAACTTCGCATGTTCCAGTTGGAGCTGCAGTTCCAAGTCCTACCGCATACCAAGCATTCATAACTTGGAATACTTCGTTTGAATTCGCGCCATATAAATCGGTAGCAGCGCTAATGCAAGCGTCTTTCCAATTGGTATAGTTTGAAGAAGGTGTTAAATAAACCGTTTCAGTTCTGTAAATAATTTGATCTGCTTTGTAAAGTCCAATGCCTTGAACAGTGTAGCTGTTTCCAAGATCGTTCACACCACTTCCACCTGTAACTAAAAGATAGAACATGAAGTTACCCACGCCGCTGTTGTAGTGCACTCCTCCGTTGTCGGCTGTTCCCGTGTACCAGCTAGTTCCTAAGTAAGTGTCAGGTTGGCCATATGCATTCGGGTTCGCCATATCGCGAATGAACCATCCAATGTCGTTACTTAACTGCCAGTTAATGTCGTTTGGCTTAGCCCAAAATTGAACAGACTTTCCGAAGATGTCGCTCATACTTTCGTTGATTGCTCCCGACTGATTGCTGTAGGTCAGGTTGCTGGTGTATTGCGTTACACCGTGCGTAAGTTCATGTCCATCAATATCAATTCCGGTAATACCCGCACCGTTCACAGAGCGGTTTCCGAAGTGCATAGAAGTTCCGTCCCAATAGGCATTGTCAACGGTAGCAGCTTCGTTCACATAACTCGTAAGTGCAAGACCAGCGTTGTTTACGCTGTTGCGATTGAAGTTGGATAAATAGAAATCGTAAGTAGCGGCAACGCCGTGATGTGCATCAAGTGCATACTGATTAACACCTGTTAGTGTCCAGTTAGAAGAAGTGCTTGTGTAATCGGCACCTGCGCTTGTTAAAGTAATAACACCGTTTCCTTTTGTAAGGTCGCGCAGGCGGAAAGTGGTGGCAGCTGTTTGGTCGCTGTGAATTGAAACTGATCCACTGTATGCTGTAGCAGCGGTACCAACTACATCTGTGTGACAAAGTGTGGTGTTGTGTCCAAGTACTTTTCCAGACACGGCATCTACGTAATAGAACGCGCGGCTGATGGGTTGTGTGGTGTAGATGTCAACTTTGTAGCAAAGTTTAAGTGTGTTCGGATTAAGTGTTTCTCCGAAGTTGTACCAACACAGTGATGGAGTAGGGAAGTAGGTTGCATTTGGATTTTCCATTTGCGTGCGGTAGTTGTTTTGCCACACTTCGTTTTCCCACGCGAATTCTGTTCCACCTGAATTTTTCTTTGCTCCGTCAATGGCATCTTCTTTCGAAAGACTTACAATTTCTTGTTGAAGCATGTTGTCGTTGAAGTCGAGAATTGCAGAACCGTTGATGCCTATAACGCTGTTGTTTTTCACGCGAACGATGATCATGCTGTTTTCAATCGGATAACCGTCGAAAGTTTGTTGAAAGCGATAGATGGTTTCTCCAAGAACATCTGTCTCAGAATTGAGTAGCAGAAGTTTTGAATTTGAGTTCGTTAAAATATTTGCTTCAGGGTGTTGAATGTCGAAAGCGAAATGTTGATCGGCTTTGAGCGTTGTAATGGTACTCATTAATCCGTTTTCACCGGTGAGGGCTTCACGAAGAGAGGTTTGAGCATTCGCTTGCATTCCGAGGAATAAAGCAAGAACGAAGAAGACGGCCTTCGCGAAGAAGGAGTAAAAGGTTTTCATAGTTTTAGTTTAGAAGCGTGTAATTTACGAAAAAAAGGAGTTGAAAGTGACTGGATTTGATAAAACAGGACTCCGAAAAATTGGCTAAACTGCATATCTGAATGTGCAGAATTGAACTATATTTGCACAATAGGATATGCAATATGGAAATTTTACTGGAACAATCTGAGCGACTTGTCGCAGCTACATCGACTGAATACAAGCGATATTTGTACAACTCAATCAAGTGGAACAGTCGGCTAATAGGAATTAAAGGAGCACGAGGCACGGGGAAAACAACACTGTTGCTGCAGTGGATTAAAGAGCTTGATTTACCTGCCGATAAGGCGGCCTATTTTTCTTTGGACGACCTTTATTTTACTGTCAATTCATTGAAAGAAACCGTTACTCAGTTTTACAAAAACGGAGGAGAGGTCCTGGTTTTAGATGAAGTTCACAAGTACAAAAATTGGTCGCTGGAAATCAAGAATATTTATGACTTTTTCCCAAATTTGAAAATCGTATTTACGGGATCTTCCATCATAGATATTTCAAAGCAGGAAGGAGATTTAAGCAGAAGGGCATTGATGTATGAATTGCCGGGATTGTCGTATCGCGAGTATTTATTTATGCAAGGAATTGTTCAGCTGCCCGCATTGAGTTTGGATGATATTCTATTTAAGAACGCGCAAATAAAAAAAGGACTTCCGAAGGGTTTTCGTCCACTGGAGCATTTTACAAATTATTTGAAGTATGGGTATTATCCGTTTGGGTTGGAAGATGAAAGCACGGTTCATCAGCGCATTAATCAGCTCATAAGAACTATTGTTGAAGTGGATATGGCTGAACTTAAAGATTTCGATATTCGCAATGCAAAGAAGTTGTTGCAGTTGGTTTATGTAATTGCTCAGCAAGTTCCATTCAAGCCTAACATTACAAGTCTTGCAACGAAGACAGGAATTCACAGAAATTCATTGAACAATTATCTCCATTATCTCGAGCAGGCCAAGATTATTTCATTGTTGTTTCCGGAAGGGCAAAGTGTTGCAGTCTTGCAAAAGCCTGAAAAAATATTTCTGAATAACACGACTTTGTTAAATGCTCTTTCAGCTGAAGAGTCATCTGTTGGCACTGTTCGCGAGACATTTTTCCTCTCGCAGCTTGTACCATTTCATAAAGTGAATATGCCGAATAAGGGAGATTTTTTGGTGAATGGAAAATACACGTTTGAGGTTGGTGGGAAGGGAAAAGGGCAGAAGCAAATAGCTGAATTAGAAAATGCCTGGATTGTTAAAGACGACATTGAATTCCCATTGAATAAGGCAGTACCGCTTTGGATGTTTGGGCTTTTGTATTGATTGGGGATTTTTTCGTCTCTTCGTGATCCCGAAGGGATTGCATTTCCCTTTGGCTCCGAATTCCGAGACAAAAAAGTTCAGGAATTTCATTCCTGCTTTTTGTTTGTTTCCATTCGCCTTCAAGTAAACTTGGCCGAATTCCACCAAACAAAAAGTCCCCAACTTTCGTTGAGGACTTTTTTGTCTTTTCGTGATCCCGAAGGGATTCGAACCCCTGACCGTCTGCTTAGAAGGCAGATGCTCTATCCAACTGAGCTACGAGATCAATCATCTATAAAAAAAGAAAGACAACCGAGTTGTCTTTTCTTTGTCGGGGTGGCAGGATTCGAACCTACGACCTCCTGCTCCCAAAGCAGGCGCGATACCGGGCTACGCTACACCCCGAAATGCTCTTTAGCACCCTAAGGGGGTGCAAATATACATCTCTTTTTTAATTTTCAAGGATTCTCGCAAATCTTTTTCATCTATTGCGCGAAAATGCTACGGGCATCAACGTTTGCGCTAATCGGATTAATAACCATTGCAGGAATTCCAGCCTCGTTGGTAATAATCTTTTGCTCGGCGTCTGCTCCAAATGCATGAATCAATCGCTCTCCCGCGAAATTCAAAATACATATCAAATCAATTTCAGCGTACTGACCGTATTTGATAATCTCTTTCACAAATCCAGAACTATCCTCTTCGGTAACTTTCGTCTTGCAAGCAATACCGCGCTCATTGAAATATCCTTCAGCATAACTCATGTTGCGCTTCACTTGGTTATTCAAAAACTCGTCAGACTCTTTCGGACAAATGATATGTACTTCTGCTTTGAACTTGGCTGCAAGCTCGCTAGCGAATTTGATCTTCTGCTTCGTTTCCTTGTGTAAGTCCAAGGGAACTAGAATTTTTTTAATGTTCGCACTGCGTGTAGTGTTTTCTTGAACCACAATGAACTGAGCATCTGATTCAGTAATTACTTTCAGAGCATTGCTTCCTGTAATGAACTGCATACCGCGAAGGCCGTGCGTTCCCATTACAACCAATTCGCCTGTTAGCTCTTCGGTGACTTTTGGTATTTCCTCGAAAATACTTCCCACTCGAATTACAGGAATGGCATTCACACCGGTATTCGCTTTGAATTTAGCAATTTGATTGTTTAACTGTTCAAGTGCATTGGCTTCACTTGATTTGTCTTTCACGATGTGAAGAATTTCAACCGGAGTTCCGAGTGTTTTTGAAATTTCACATGCGTAATTACCTGCAACATCTGATATGCTAGAGAAATCTGAAAGGACAATAATTTTCGACATAACAATTAATTTTTTTTAGTGCCACATAGGTATGAAATACACAGAATCGTCTTGCTGCTCTGGTGTAATCAATAACACCGGAATCTGCGCTTCGTTGTAAATTAAATCTTCTTCTTCCGTGCGCGGGAAAAGCGTGTATAAATATTCAAATGAGAAATTAACCGCACAAATTAAATCTGCGTCAACCGATGCAGCATATGCCACTACTGATTTAGCGAACGGTTTTTGGTCTTTTTCAATGTGCATGCTGAACGGAATGTTCGCGTTGCTAAGCACACTTTCAACTTTAGCAATCAACTCTTCGTCGTTATCGCTGGCCACTTGTTGAGCAATGAAATAAACTTCACCGTTGAACAACTTAGCCATTTCTGCAAAGAAGGTTGCCTCTTCCAACAACTGCTGACGAAACGTTACAGGGATAACGATCTTCTTATATCCTTCAGGGCGGATGTGTCTTTGTTGAACCACAATGAATGGAGTGGTAGATTCAGAGACAACCTTTAGCGCAAGACTTCCAGTAATGCGCTGCAAACCACGCATACCGTGTGTTGGCATAACCACCAAACCACAGTGCTGAAGTTTTGCAATTTCATCTACCGTGGTAGAAAGCTCACCTTCTTCAACAATGGTCTTCACGGTACCCTCGAATGTCTCGCGAATGCGGTCAGCCCATTTGTTCAATTCGTTCTGTGCATGTGGAATATCGCCTTGGCTTTTCACCAGGTGAAGTAAAACAATTTCTGAGTTTGCTGTGCGAGCAATGAACTCGGCGTGAAGTATAGCGTTGTAGCTGTCTTCCCTTAAATCGAAGGGAATAAGTATGCGATTAATGTTTTTCATATAAAGTGGTTCAAAAGTAATAAATAATAGGCATCTAAGTTTCGCTTTTATTTCACGAAATTTGTTGTAATTAACAGTCTCATGACGGAATTAAGCGCATTCTATTTACAACATCTTGAATCTGTGCTTCAGCGCTTAAAAGACGGGCTGCACAAGCATTACTACTACCACGATGTTCGTCATACACTTGATGTGATTGAGCAGTCCCAAGCCATTGGGAAGTTGGAGGGTGTAACGGAACGCGAATTGGAACTTTTAAAAATAGCCGCGCTGTTTCACGACACTGGGTTTTTAAAGGTGCGTTCGGGACATGAGCAAGCGAGCATCGACTTCTTTCAGGCAGTAGGCGGATTGAGTTCGTTGACTTACGAAGACTGCGATATTATTACTGGCTGCATTCGCGCAACGCACATGCCTCAGAATCCAATGAACCAATTGGAGCGCATTCTCTGCGATGCCGATTTGGATTATTTAGGACGGGAAGATTTTAGTTTAATTGGTGAAAATTTATTTCTTGAAATGAGCGCTTGCGGTGAAATGAATGATCGATTCACTTGGGACAATCTTCAAGTTAAATTTTTGGAAGCACACAATTATCATACGCCTTCGAATCAAAGCCGAAGAAATGCGAAGAAAGAAGAGAATCTGAAAGAGGTTCGCTTGCGCGTTGCTCAGAAAAGTTAATTCGCTTTTTCAGCTAAGAACAATTCCATTTCGCCTTTTCCTTTTAACATAACATTGCCTTTCGACTCGTAATGAAACCCGCTGTCGATAAGTGATTTCGTTGCATGTGTAACCGTTACCTTCATGGGTGTTCCGTTACTTTCAACTCGTGCCGCTATGTTTACGCTGTCTCCTAAGATGTCGTATATGAAGCGAGATTTTCCTACGATACCTGCAATAACTTCACCGCTGTGAATACCAATTCTGCACGTCCATGCTTGCTTCGAAACCGCATTTCTCTTTTCAAGATATTCAATAAAGTCGTGTGCAATGGTTAACATTTCTTTTGCGTGGTCTGTGCTTTCAGAACCGATTCCAGTGGTGGCCATGTATGCATCTCCGATGGTCTTAATGCGCATGCCGTTGTTGCGTGCGCAGATCTCGTCGAACTCACTGAAAATTTCAGAAAGTTCTTCAATTAAAAATTCAGGAGTTAGGGTAGCCGTAATGGTTGTAAATCCTACAAAATCGCAAAAAAGAATGCTTACATTTTGATGAATCTCTGGCGTGTGTTTTCCTTTGAGCATAAGGTCTGAAATAACCTTGTCTGGAAGGAGAATGCGCAGAAGCGATTCAGACTTCCTGCGCTCAGCTTGAAGGGCAATGTGCGTGCTTATGCGCGCCATTACAATATCGGGATTGAAAGGCTTAATTATAAAATCGGCACCACCAACTTTGAAACCACGCGTCTCATCGGCCACTTCATTCAAAGCCGTTAAAAAGATAACTGGAATTTTTTGAGTCAGTGGGTTGCTCTTCAACTTTTCACAAGCCGTGAATCCGTCCATCTCGGGCATAACAATGTCTAAAAGAATAAGATCGGGTTGTTGTTCTTGTTGTGCAATCTCCAATGCTTTTTCTCCGCTTTTAGCAATCTTCACGCGGTAGTGATCTTTCAATAAGGCCGAGAGCACTTGAAGGTTTTCTACCGAATCGTCAACGGCTAAGATTAAAGGTTTCTGTTCTACGTTTTCCACTGGAAAGTCTTTTATTATTTCTTTAATAGGTCTAACGCTGCATCGAATTCAAATTCGTTTAGCGCTTTTTGTATGTCGGTTAGCTTCGATTTCATTTCTTCACTGAGCGTGAATTTTGCAATCATTTCTTCACACAATTCACCCGCCTGCATATCATTGTCTTCAATGGCTTTTGCAAGGGCGACGAGGCGTTCAGTTAACTCGTCTTCAGATACAGCGACAGTAGCTGCAGCAATTTTCACATTTGCGAGAATGAATTTTTCGATAATTGGAAGTTGCTTTTCCAACTTTGTGAAAACAGCAATGGTCTTTTGCAGATGTGTACTGTTCAAGGTTGGATTGGCTTCTTGTGAAACTGTTTTTAACTCGCTTGAAATCGGATGAGCCAATTCGTACAGTTCTGTAATACCAATGTTTCCGGCTACTCCGGCAATGGTGTGTAACAATGCCGCCAGTTCGGGAACATTCTTTTCCATCACCATCTTTTGCGCTTTCGCAGTTACTCCAGTGTAATTGTCGACGAATGTTTTCAATAATTTGAAATACAAATCTTGCTTACCTGCCACACGCTTCAATCCGTTTACAACATCTACGCCTTCAATTTGGAAGGGAGCGTCACCGTCTGCAGTGGCATTTTGTTCGGCAAAATTAGCAGCGGATTTCGCGGTGTCTTCACCTTTGATGTATTTGATAAGAGCGTTGTACAGAATGTGCGGATCAATTGGCTTGGTGATGTGATCATTCATTCCAGCAGACAAACTTTTTTCGCGTTCGCCTTTCATCGCATGCGCAGTCATAGCGAGAATTGGAAGGCTGCGGTAGCGCTCGTCTTCACGGATCTTTCGTGTTGCAGTGAGTCCATCCATCTCTGGCATCTGAATGTCCATGAGCACGCAATCATAGCTGTTCTCTTTCACCTTTTCCCATCCCTCTCTTCCATTGCGTGCAAATTCGGGCTCTATTCCCACATCGCGAAGCAATTCAATGGCCAGCTCAAGGTTAATGTCGTTGTCTTCCACCAACAATACTTTTGAATCTTTTAAGGCCGCACGATAATTTTCAATGACATCTACATCTTTCGATTTATCTAACACGCGTTTTTCACCCAGGTGCAAGATACTGTTGATGGTGTCGTAAAGGATAGACGGATTGATGGGCTTTAATAAAAATCCATCGATGAGTTTTTCTTTCGCCGCCTGACGAACAGTGTCTACCCCAAATGCGGTTACCATAAGCACTGAAGGAACGGGATGGCCATCTTTTTTGCGAAGTTCAGCAACTAACTGAAGACCGTCCATACCTGGCATGCGCCAATCGACAACCATAAGCGAAAAGGATCTGTTTGCTGCCGTTTCTTTTTCGAAAATTTCAATGGCTTCTTTCGCATTGTCAGTCATTATGACTTCAAATCCGAACGACGATAACATCTCTTCCAGCACAATTCTTGCGCTGTCGGAATCATCTACCAGAAGCGCGCGCATTCCATTAATGGACTCGACTTTTGTTATGCTGTTAGCCTCTTCATTTGATAATGAGAAAAATGCATTGAATGAAAATTCAGAGCCCTCTCCAGCAACGCTGGTAGCAGACAATTCACCGTCCATCATTTCAACAATTTTCTTACAAATGGCTAGGCCTAATCCGGTTCCACCAAATTTTCGTGTTGTCGATAAATCGGCTTGTTGAAAAGGGCGGAATAATTTGTTTAATTGCTCTTCGGTCATTCCTATTCCGCTGTCTTTTACAGCGAAACGAATGATGATTCCGTAAGGTAGTTTCGTTACGACTTTAGCGAATAAATGCACTTCTCCTTCTTCGGTGAATTTCGCAGCATTGTCTGTTAGGTTCAACAATACTTGACGAAGACGCACTGAATCTCCGAGTATAACAGGGGGGATGTTCGGATCAATATGCGTGACCAATTCAACATTATTCTTTTTCTGAAGCTTGACGTTTACGGCATCTGCAACATCGGACACGAGTTCTTCCAAATACAAATGTGTACTTTCCAATGTAAGTTTTCCAGCTTCAATTTTCGAGAAGTCGAGAATGTCGTCGATGATGCGTAAAAGATTTTTCGCAGAGGTCTCTACCTTTTGGACATAGTCAGCTTGCTTTTCGGAGAGCTCCGTTTTCTTCAACAAATAATTCATACCAATGATTGCGTTCATTGGGGTACGAATCTCATGCGACATGTTGGCTAGGAATTCGCTTTTGGAGGCGTTAGCGGTATCTGCAATTTCACGCAAAGAAACCATTTGATCATATCGTACATTGAGTTCTTGGTTTCGAACACGAATGCGATCCATTTGTCTTCCCGCGAAAGAAGCGACGAAGGATAAGACAATGGGAGCGATGTCAATGATCCACAACATAGGAGTATTTGCTTGGCAGGCGATAAGCTGCGAGCATTGAAAACCCATGTTTCGAATGTAGCATTCGACAAATGTTCCCACAATAGGGAACATTAAGCCAAAAAGTCCTCCGTACAGGGCATACATTTTCTGCTCTGTTTTGAGGACTTTTCTAAGTAAAGAAATTCGTTGAGTTGGTTTTGGATCCATGGTGCACGAATTTACTTCAAATTCGTGCACCACAGAGTTTAAGCTTCTTCTATTTTTTCTCCTTCAATTTCCTTGCGGAAAACGAGTGTTCCTTCGAACATGTCTAGCACTACAGGCGCGGTTTTATCGATAGTTCCGGCCAATAGGTGTTTCGAAAGAATATTCAACACGTCTTTTTGAAGAACACGCTTCACAGGACGTGCACCGAACTGCGGGTCGTATCCCTTTTCGCTCAGCCACTCGAGAGCATCCGGAGAGACTTTCAAGACAATGTCGTTCTTGCGAAGTCGTTGCGCCAAAATATGCAGTTGAATGGTTACGATTTCGCGAACTTCTTTCTTCAGAAGAGGAGGGAACATGATCACCTCATCGATGCGATTCAAGAATTCTGGACGAAGCGATTTCTTCACCACTTCCATTACCTCTTCTTTCGTTTTGTCGAAGAGAGTTGAGAGATTCGTTTTATCATCGACGTGATTGTAGTTTTCTTGAATGATGTGCGAACCAATGTTGCTGGTCATAATCACAATCGTATTCTTGAAATTGGCCACACGTCCTTTGTTGTCGGTTAACCTTCCATCGTCGAGTACTTGAAGCAAAATGTTGAACACATCGGGATGCGCTTTTTCAATTTCGTCGAGCAATACAACCGAGTATGGTTTTCTTCGAACCGCTTCTGTGAGTTGTCCGCCTTCATCATATCCAACATATCCCGGAGGCGCTCCTACCAAGCGAGACACGCTGTGCTTCTCTTGAAACTCACTCATGTCAATGCGGGTCATGGCGTTTTCATCGTTGAATAAATATTCACTCAACGCTTTCGCCAATTCGGTTTTACCAACCCCTGTTGTGCCCAAGAAAATGAATGATCCAATCGGGCGTTTTTCGTCGCTCAATCCTGATCTATTTCTTCGCACGGCATCGCTCACCGCAGCAATAGCTTCCTGTTGTCCAACCACACGTTTGTGCAATTCTTCTTCCATGCGAAGCAATTTCTCACGTTCACTTTCCATCATGCGCGAAACAGGTATTCCTGTCCAAGCAGCTACAACATCGGCAATCTCTTCCGGATCTACTTCTTCCTTCACCATTTTGGTGTTGGTCTGAAGCTTCTGAAGTTCTTCGCGATCGACTTCAATGGTTTGTTCTTTCTCGCGAATTTTTCCATAACGAAGCTCTGCTACCAGTCCGAAGTTTCCTTCGCGCTCTGCTTGCTCCGCTTGCACCTTGAAATGTTCAATGTCTTTCTTCGCTTGCTGAATGCGCTCTACAATGTCTTTCTCTGCTTTCCATTGTCCGTATAAACCGTTGCGTTCTTCTTGAAGATTCGCAATCTCTTCACCAATTTCATTCAGACGGGTAACATTGTTTTCGCGCTTGATAGCCTCTCTTTCAATTTCAAGTTGAAGAATTTTGCGCTCGATTTCATCAAGCTCAGCAGGCTTCGAATTTATTTCCATACGCAAACGTGAAGCTGCTTCGTCGATTAAGTCAATGGCCTTGTCTGGAAGGAAGCGATCGCTGATGTAGCGGATTGAAAAATCCACTGCGGCAATGATTGCGTCGTCTTTGATTTGCACCTTGTGATGCGATTCGTATTTTTCTTTCAATCCGCGAAGAATAGAAATAGCATCTTCTCGGCTTGGTTCGTTCACCATGACTTGTTGGAAGCGACGTTCAAGTGCTTTGTCTTTTTCAATGTATTTCTGATATTCATTGAGCGTAGTCGCGCCTATGGCGCGTAGCTCTCCGCGAGCCAGAGCAGGCTTCAAAATGTTCGCAGCATCCATAGCGCCTTCACCACCGCCTGCGCCAACGAGCGTATGAATTTCATCAATGAAAAGAATCAATTGTCCATCGCTTTCTTGCACTTCCTTCACCACCGATTTCAATCGTTCTTCGAACTCGCCTTTGTATTTCGCACCTGCAACAAGCGCTCCCATATCGAGGCTATAAATAGTTTTATCTACTAGATTTTCAGGAACGTCTTTGTTTATAATGCGATGTGCAATTCCTTCAGCAATCGCTGTTTTACCCACACCAGGCTCTCCAATTAAAATCGGATTGTTTTTCGTTCTGCGTGATAGAATTTGAAGCACACGACGAATCTCTTCATCGCGACCAATCACAGGATCGAGCTTGCCGTCTTGCGCAAGTTTATTCAGATTCTTCGCATATTTCTCTAACGATTGAAACGTTTGTTCTTGGGTGGAAGATGTTGCCCGTTGTCCCTTACGCATGTCAAGAAGCAATGTCTTCAAGTCTTTGCTATTCACTCCGCGGTCTTTCAACAATTGCGCAGAAGTATCCTTGGTGTCCATCATTCCCAAAAGCAAATGCTCAACGGTAACGAAGTCGTCTTTCATGCTACGCGCTTCGCCACTGGCGCGCTGCAGCATGTCGGTTGCGCTTCGACTTAAATTAATATCACCTCCCGTAACTTTCGGAAGTTTTTGCAATTCCAGTTGAACGGAATTGCTAACGGCTTCAACAGTGGTGTTGAATTTTTTCAATATAAATGGAAGAATGCGATCGTCTTCTTCGAGTATTCCTTTCAAAAGATGCAATCCCTCTATGCTGCCGTGTCCCATGCTCATAGCAATCTGCTGCGCGCGTTGAACACTTTGCTGAGCTTTAAGTGTGAATTGTTCGAAGTTCATTTTGTATAAATTAAATTATTTGTCGCAATGCTTTCAATAGCCTCGCCGAGGAGCAAATTCGGAATTAATTTCCGAATGAATACTGATTTATATGTCTAAAGGGCAGAGAGGTT
>JBJOPP010000118.1:0-7371 GCA_046050685.1 Bacteroidota bacterium | reverse complement strand
CTATTATTGAGCACTGCGATCTAAGTAAACCTGAAGGAACGAGAAACAGAGCAATTTTAGAAACTTTATACAGCTGCGGCCTTCGGGTTAGCGAACTTACTGACCTAAAGATATCTCAGATGCGAACGAGCGATCAGCTTCTTCGTATTGTTGGAAAAGGAAACAAGGAACGTTTTGTCCCCATTGGTGAAGAAGCCACGAAGTGGATTCAATATTACTTCGAGCACATGCGCAATCACATGAAACTTGCGACTGGACATGAGGACTTTGTTTTTTTAAATCGAAGAGGAAAGAAATTAAGTCGCATGTACATCTTCACCATTATTCGCGAAAACTGTGTTGCTCTTGGCATTCAAAAGCAAGTGAGTCCTCATACATTTCGCCACTCATTCGCCACACATTTGGTTGAAGCAGGAGCGGATTTGCGTGCGGTTCAAGAAATGCTTGGACATTCCAGTATTACAACAACTGAAATTTACACGCATATTGACCGATCTAGATTGAAAGAGGAAATTCAATTGTTCCATCCGCGATACGGAAAAGAATAAAGAATCCAAGAATTTTATTTTTTTTCAATTCCTTAACCTACTAATAATCATTGATTAGGTGAATTAGGTTGTTATCTTTGAGCACCTAATTATTTATGAAAAAGCTACTTCTTCTTTCAGTGTTTGCTGTTGCCCAAATTTTTATGTTTGCGCAAGGCGTAATCGTAACCTCTTCAGACAATATCCTTTGTCCAGGAGAAAGTGCTACACTTACAGCAACGGCAGACCTTCCCAACCGAGTTTTGAATTTCCCTCGTGCGGCGAACCAAGCGATTATTCTAAGTAATGTGCAGCAACAAACCATTGGCACATTCAGCTACGAATTCTGGTTCAACACGCCTGACTCTATTGTTTTACTTCCTGAACATGTCGATGGAATAGGCATTTACGACGGGCAATTCGGACAGAATTACGCCGTATACCCCCAGCAAGTATTTAGTGGTGTACAAAGAAGAACCTCTGGAATTTCGGTGGGTGTGAATGGGATTTCTGTTATGGAACAAAGTCATCAGTTTTCTTCAGCACGTTTAACATATGCTGCCAATCTAACGGGATGGCACCATTGTGCGGTTGTATACACCAACAATAATTTCGAATTCTTTCTCGACGGGGTGTCTATTGGTACGCGATTGAACGGATCCAACTACGCCAACAACGGTTCTGGAGTTCCTTTAACTGTAGCCTTCCGCCCCAACCTTGGAAATTTCTATCCTGCATTGGGCGGGGTTGACGCTGATCCAAACGATGGTTACCTTGGACAAATCGATGAGTTTCGTGTCTGGAAAATTGCATTGACTGCGGCTGATGTGAGTGCCATTTATAACCGCAAGCTTATTTCCAACAATATGCAAAATGTGATTGTGCACATGCCATTCGACATGGGAACCCAAGCCAACTTTAGCACAATAACTTCTACCCCCGCAATAACAATTGCAGCGCCAGGCGCAGCATCTGGCGTAACTTTTCCTTCCGCAGCTATTCCGCAAGTTGGAACATTTGCCGGAACAACTTTACCTGCTGCTGTTTACAATCCGTTTGCAATTGGCTATGTGTGGAACGACGGTACAATAGGAAATTCACTTGTGGTTTCACCAACAGCAGCCTCAACGACATACACATGCACTGCAACCGCAGGAACTTCAAATGCATCGGGTTCCATATCTATAGCCGTTTCAAATCCTGTCGCAACCATTTCAACCACCAATCCACTTGTGTTTTGCGCCGACACTTCAGCTGTATTGACGGCCAATTTAGGCACCGCCTATCTTTGGAATACGGGAGATACTACCTCCTTCATTACCGTTGACACCACCGGAATTTATACGGTAGCTGTGACCAACAATGACAATTGCATTGCCAATTCAACGGGGACTTCAATCACTGTGAATCCCCTTCCGAACCCTATTATTACGCCTTTGTCTGCGACAACATTTTGTGAAGGAGATAGCCTCCAACTTTTAAGTTCACTTGACGCAACTTATTTATGGAATACCAATGAAACGGATAGCTTAATAACTGTTCACACTGCGGGTGACTACACGATTACATTGACAAACGTTTTTAATTGCTCTGCAACATCTGCGCCTGTTACAGTAGTTGTGAATCCGAATCCTGTAGCGAGCATCGTTGCCAATGGACCTATTGCTTTTTGCTCAGGCAATGAAGTTCAGTTGTCCTCTGCCAGTGATATTCCAACTTGGTCAACCGGTTCAAGCGACACCACTATTACCGTTATTCAAACTGAAATGATTGAATTGCTTGTAACGAACGAATTTGGTTGTACTGATTCGGACTCATTAAGCATAACCGTCTTTGAACTTCCCATCGTTACTGCTGCAGCAGATACTTCGGTTTGTATTTCTAACGGACCGTTTGCACTGAATGCAACTCCCGATTTGGGAACTTGGTCAGGCGAAAATGTATCAAACAATACATTCACCCCTACAACCGAAGGAACATTCGGTTTTCAATATTCATTCACCGATGGCAACGGATGTACCTCTATCGATTCAACTTACTTTACGATTGCCATTCCATTAACAATGACAGCGGGAACGGATGTGAATGTGTGTATGCCAAGTGACATCATCGACTTAGCGGCCAACGCATCTCCTGCCGGCGGTGCATGGAGCGGATTTGGAGTAACTGCTGAAGGCACCGTGATCCCAATTCTTTCAGGAAGCTACGCTTACACTTATTCCTTCCAGGATCTTTGTGCAACATCAGATACTGTCTATGTAAACGCTTATGACGCGCCTGCTGCGCCTGTCATTGGAGGTGAATTATTCTTTTGCAAAAACGTTCCTTCTCCGCTTTGGTCAAGTTATGTTGGTGGAAATATTTGGACTACATCGGATGCTTCAGATACCATTTACATTGTAGACGCAGGAACTTACGGAGTAACTTATACAGATAATAACGGTTGTTCATCGTTCTCTGAAGTTACCGTTCAACAATATCCAGAGCCACAGATTCCTACAATCTCCGGTGAGCCGAATGCTGTTTACAACAACACTTATGCGTACGCTGTTGCTTTAATTCCTGATTACACATACAATTGGATTGTAACTGGAGGAACAATTGTTTCTGGACAGGGAACAAATGTGATTGAGGTTGTTTGGGACCAATTCATTACAGGAACAGGAGAAATTCAAATGACTTGGGCGAATGCCTACGGCTGCGAAAGCACTCAGTTTTATGCTGTGAGCGTTGATGTTTCTGTTCAAGAAATAATCGCTTCCAACCTTCGTATTTATCCTAATCCAACGCGCGACGTGGTTAACATTCAATGGGATTTCATGAATGAAAACACTTACCTAACCGTATTTGATAACACTGGAAAATTACTTTCAACGCAGAAGCTAAACAACCAAACGTTGCAGATCCTAGATTTAAGTGGATACGAAAACGGCGTTTATCAATTGCGATTGAGCAATGAAAACGCCGTAATAGTGAAAGCAATAGCAGTAACGCGTTAATTACGCGTTACGTCCTACTGCATTTAAATCTTCGAATGCTTGCTTCAAGCGAGCCACGAATTCCTTTTCTCCTTCGCGTAACCATACACGTGGATCGTAGAATTTCTTGTTTGGCTTATCGTCGCCGTCTGGATTTCCAATTTGATTTTGCAAATACGCAGCCTTGCTAGACATGTAATTGCGAATTCCAACCATGTATGCCCATTGCATATCGGTATCGATATTCATTTTCACAGCACCGTATGAAATAGCTTCGCGAATCTCTTCACGTGAAGAACCGCTTCCACCGTGGAACACAAAATTCACAGGCTTCGCACCTGTGTTAAATTTACTTTGAATGTACTCTTGCGAGTTATTCAAAATAATAGGAGAAAGCTTCACGTTTCCTGGCTTATAAACACCGTGAACGTTACCAAACGCTGCAGCTACGGTGAAGCGATTCGAAACCGCATTCATGTGCTCGTAAGCGTAAGCCACTTCCTCGGGTTGAGTATATAGTTTACTGCTATCAACATCGCTGTTGTCAACGCCATCTTCCTCTCCACCTGTAACACCCAATTCAATCTCAAGGGTTACGCCCATTTGAGTCATCTTTTTGAAATACTCAACGCTCAATTCAATGTTTTCATGAAGTGGCTCTTCAGAAAAATCCAACATGTGTGAACTGAACAATGAACGACCTGTTCTTTCGAAATGAGCCATACCGTGTTCCATCATACCGTCCATCCATGGAAGCAAATTCTTCGCGCAGTGGTCGGTGTGCATGATTACTGGAACTCCGTATGCCTTCGCCATCAAATGCACATGATGTGCACCGCTCACAGAGCCTAAAATAGCAGCTTCTTGATTTTTATTATCAAGACCTTTACCGGCGTAGAAAGCGCCACCACCATTGCTGAATTGCACTACCACAGGCGAGTTTAAATCACGCGCAGTTTCAAGTACAGCGTTCACACTATTGGTTGAAATTACATTTACTGCTGGCAATGCATAGCCGTGTGCTTTAGCATCGTTCAAGACCTCGGTAACCTCGTCACCGCATAAAACGCCTGGTTTGAATTTCATATATTTTTAAATTGAAGTTGTAAAAGTAATGTGATTTGAACCTCCTGAAACATGATAAATGCTTCTGCCGTAACTCAATTGAAATTTCTTGAAGTTCATGGTTGTCCCGAAAGAAAGTCCTGCTGTTGCTGGTCTATTCGGAATGGACAGTTCCTTCCTTTGACGGTAATTATAGCCAAGTCCAACACGGAAATTGTTCCCTAAGATTATTTCAGTTCCGATCACTATGTGACGCATCAGTAGGTCTCCAAATTCCCAGGTCTGATCTTCAACAGGCAAGCCGGTTAACGGATCAACCAATACCGTTGCATTGGGATCGGAATATTTCACATTCCATTTTTGAACATTCTCATAAGCGACATGAAAGAGGAACGGAGCGTTCTTCGGACGCTTACTGATTGCGATTTGAAACTCAAGCGGAAGCTTCTCTCTTGAACTTTCGCGATAAGTCACGAGTTGCATACCAACGTTTTTCAAGACAAAGCTTGCTGCGAAATTTTTTCTCGGTTGGAAGTACGTTGCAGCGGCGTCAATGGCCAAACCGTAAGAATAGTAACTATCGAAAACGGAATAAAGATTCTTTAGATTAAGTCCCACGCGCCAAAGCGAATCCACCTTATAGGAAGCTCCAAGCGTTAATGCATATTCGTTGGAAGTGAACGTACCGAGGTCGTTTCCTAAACCGTCTAGTCGGGCGCTGGTGCCATATCCGAAATACTGAAGCGTTCCCGCGAAAGCGAACTTGCTTTTTGCTGGATGGAAACCGAATGTGGAATAGCCGAAATTCGATTGACCGAAATAGCGGACATAGCTCATGGCCAATTTTCGATTCATAAGGGAATCGATTAGAGCCGGATTGGTAGCGGCGGTATTGATATCGCTTTCGCAAAGGGCAATAGCGTTACCTCCCAATGCTGCCACTCGGGCAGACCCGAAAATGTTGATTCCTGAAAAAATGGTGGTACCTGCTTGGGCTGCACCGCAGTGAGCAGCAAGAATAAAAGCAAATGCGGCGACTAGTTTTCTCATGATTTAAGCATGCAAGTAACGAAATAGTTCTGAATATATTTCACAGGTTACTTTGCTTTTTCTTTGAGTAGTGCTTTATCAAGTACTTCATGCATGTCGGTCACGAAGTGGAACTTCAGACCTTTCAGGTAACGCTCATCGATTTCATCGATGTCTCTTCTATTTTTTTCGCAGAGAATTATTTCTTTGATACCGGCACGTTTTGCTGCGAGTATTTTCTCGCGGACTCCACCTACTGGCAAGACTTTTCCGCGAAGTGTAATTTCTCCTGACATTGCGAGAAACTTCTTCACTTTACGTTTGGTGAACGCAGACGCAAGCGCCGTTAACATGGTGATACCAGCGCTTGGGCCGTCCTTTGGAACGGCGCCTTGGGGAACGTGAATATGCACATTCGTCTCGTCGAATACCTTCGGTTCCATTTCTAATAAACTGGAATGTGCCTTCAGGTATTCAAGCGCCAATACCGCACTTTCCTTCATCACATCGCCAAGATTTCCGGTAAGGGTTAGCTTTCCTTTTCCTTGGGTTAAGCTCGCTTCAATAAATAAAATATCTCCACCGGTTGGCGTCCAGGCCAATCCTGTAACCACACCGGCAACATCATTATCGGCGTATCGGTCTTTTTCATAGCTCACTCCCAAAGCCTTCGAAACATCTTCTTTGGTTAAAGCTGCTTTGAATTTTTCTTTGAAGGCCATCTGCTTCGCACGGTGACGAACCATTTTACCAATGCGCTTCTCAAGAGAACGCACACCACTTTCGTTGGTGTATGATTCAATTAAGAACGCAAGAACTTCATCGTTGAAGGTTATGTTCTTTTCGGTAAGTCCATTTTCGGTTAACTGCTTCGGCACGAGGTGGCGCTTCGCAATTTCTAATTTTTCTTCGAGGGTATATCCGTTTACTTCGATGATCTCTAAACGATCGCGAAGCGCCGGTTGCAACGACGATAGCGAGTTGCATGTTGCAACGAACATCACCTTTGAAAGGTCGTATTCCAATTCAACGAAGTTGTCGTAGAACGCATGATTCTGTTCTGGATCCAGAACTTCTAACATAGCAGAACTCGGATCTCCGTGAACGCCTTGTCCCATCTTGTCTATTTCATCTAAAACGAAAAGCGGATTGGAAGTTCCAACTTTCTTTAAGTTTTGGATGATTCGTCCTGGCATAGCGCCAATGTATGTTTTTCTATGTCCGCGAATTTCCGCTTCGTCGTGCAAGCCTCCGAGCGACATGCGGACATATTTTCTGCCTAGTGCTTCTGCTACGCTCTTGCCGAGAGAAGTTTTTCCTACACCCGGAGGGCCGTATAGGCAGATGATAGGCGATTTCATATCGCCTTTAATTTTTAAAACCGCTAAGTGCTCGAGGATGCGTTCTTTCACTTTTTCCAAACCGAAGTGATCGCGATCGAGCACTTCCTTCGCATGAATTAAATCGAAATTATCTTCACTCGTTTCATTCCAAGGTAAGTCCAGCAGCAACTCAACATAATTCGACTGTACGCTATATTCAGCAGCTTGTGGATTCATGCGCTCGAGCTTACCCAATTCTTTTTCGAAAGCCAATTGGACATTTTCCGGCCACAACTTCAACTTCCCTTTTTCGCGTTTTGCGTCAATTTCTTCCTTCTGAGGATTTGCTCCAAGCTCGTCTTGAATCTGCTTGATTTGTTGCGTCAAGAAATACTCGCGCTGCTGTTTCGAAATATCAATGTGAACTTTCTTCTGAATTTCCTTCTTCAT
>JBJOPP010000117.1:0-4586 GCA_046050685.1 Bacteroidota bacterium | reverse complement strand
GACATTTCGGTTGGAAATTCAGATTTGCAACAATGTGCCGATGCCATTATGCGCCTTCGCGCAGAGTGGCTGTTTGCAGAGAAACGTTTCGATGATATTGCCTTCGATCTCACGAACGGATTCAACATGAAATATTCCGAATGGAAAAAAGGAAAGCGATTAAATTCGGCTTGCAATGGATGGAACAGCGCAGGAACAGCTTCTGAATCGCACGAGGATTTCATGAATTACATGAAAAAGATATTCACTTATGCAGGAACACTTTCACTTTCAAAAGAACTTCAAGCCAAAAACATTGCAACCCTTGAGGCTGGCGATGTCTTCATCAAAGGCGGATCTCCCGGACATGCTGTGATTGTATTGGATGTCGCCGAAGGGCCGCAAGGAAAAGTATTCCTACTTGCGCAGAGTTACATGCCCGCGCAAGACATTGAAGTTTTAATAAATCCGAATAACGCCAACCTCTCACCATGGTTCAAAGCCAACGACGTGGGAATATTAGAAACGCCCGAGTGGGATTTCGATTGGAATCAACTCAAAACATGGCCTTGACTCTGATTATATTTGAAGATGAAATTTAAAATCTTCACCCTTCTCGCCGTTCTATTCTCACTGCAAGGCTTCGGTCAAGCAAACGACAATTGGTTTCAAGATGCTAAACTAGGAATCTTCATTCACTGGGGAATTTATTCGGTGAAAGGCATTGACGAGTCCTGGTCTTTTCACAACAAAAAGATAGATCACAGCGACTACATGGCGCAAGCCAAAGGTTTCACCGCGAGCAAATACAATCCAGAAGATTGGGCTAAACTCATTGAAAGCTCTGGAGCGAAATACGCCGTAATCACTTCCAAGCATCACGACGGTGTGGCGCTTTGGGACACTAAAATTCCTTATCACAACACAAAAAGAAAGCAGCCTTTCATCAACAGCATTCCCGCTACAACACCTGCTAAGCGCGATGTGTACACTCCTTTGATCTCTTCCCTTCAAATTAAAAAAATAAAAATCGGCGTCTATTATTCGCTCATCGATTGGAGCCACCCCTGCTATCCAGGATTTCTGAAAGACAGCACGCGTTATAAAATTGCAGAGGAGCCCGAGCGTTGGAAGCTCTTCCAGAAATACAACGAAGCTCAAATTATGGAACTGCGCAATGCATACAATCCTGACCTGTGGTGGTTCGACGGCGGTTGGGAACATTCTGCGCAAGAATGGAACGCCTTCGCTATTCGCGACAGCCTAAAAGCGAAAAACAAAAACGTCCTCATCAACAACCGCCTTCCTGAATGCGGAAATTACGAGACGCCCGAGAACTCCTTCCCTATTCATAGAAACGAAAAGCCCTGGGAGCTGTGTCTCACACTCAACACCAACTGGGGATGGCAGCCGCAAGACACGGCCTTCAAAACGCCCGAACAAATCATTCATATTCTTACCGACGTGGTTTCCTTGGGTGGAAATTTATTGCTCGACATTGGTCCAAAAGAAGACGGAACCTTTCCACCACAAGTCACTTCAACCCTTGCGGAATTGGGCGAATGGATGAATCATTACGGAGCAGCGATTTACGGAACACGCGCTGGACTTCCTAGGGAATATTGTGAATTCCCAACGACGGTAAGTTCTAACGGAAACACTCTGTTCATTTTTGTTCCGAAAGGAATTGAGACCGTTTATGTAAAAGGACTTCTTCCCGCTGTGAAATCGGCGTTTTATCTGGATAACGACGCACAAGTCAAGTACCAAATCATTGGCAAAATTTCTTGGAGTTCACATCCTGGACTTATTTCGTTGAAAACTTCCGGAAACGGTCCAACTCCCTATGCACGCGTAATAGCGCTAGACCTAGAGGAAAGCCTGTGGAACGACGAGGGAAAAATGAAGTTAGACGACTTGAAATAAACTATCTTCGCGTCAGTTTTTTAAACGTACTACATGTCAAACGCATCTACGCAAATTGCAACGCTTGAACAAGCGCAAGAAATGGGACTTCGTCCTGAAGAATTCGATCAAATCAAAACCATCTTAGGCCGCACGCCAAATTTCACGGAAATGTGCGTCTATTCTGTGATGTGGAGCGAACACTGCTCATACAAGAACAGTATCAAATGGTTGAAAACGCTTCCGAAGGACGGACCACACATGTTGGTGAAGGCTGGTGAAGAGAATGCAGGTCTTGTAGATATTGGCGACGGCTTAGGTTGCGCCTTCAAAATAGAATCTCATAACCACCCGAGTGCACTTGAGCCTTATCAAGGTGCAGCAACCGGTGTTGGCGGAATTAACCGCGACATTTTCACTATGGGTGCTCGTCCGATTGCACAGTTGAACTCGCTTCGTTTCGGAAAACTTGAAAATCCGAAAACCAAGTGGTTGTTGGAAGGTGTGGTGAAAGGAATTGGTAATTATGGAAACGCTTTCGGTATTCCAACTGTTGGCGGTGAAGTATTCTTCGACGAGAGCTATCAAGTGAATCCGTTGGTGAACGCCATGTCTGTGGGCTTGGTTGAAAACGGAAAGATGATCAGCGCAAAAGCGAAAGGAGTTGGAAATCCGGTTTACATTGTTGGTTCAGCCACAGGAAAAGATGGAATTAAAGGAGCGTCATTCGCTTCGAAAGATATTACAGCAGAGTCTGCGAAAGATTTACCTTCTGTTCAAGTAGGTGATCCGTTTCAAGAAAAATTATTGTTAGAGGCTACCATGGAGTTGGCAGAAACCGATGCGATTGCAGGAATGCAAGACATGGGTGCTGCTGGTATCACTTGTTCTACTTCTGAAATGAGCGCAGGTGGTGGTGTTGGAATGGACATTCAATTAGATAAAGTTCCAACAAGACAAGAAGGCATGCAACCTTTCGAAATTTTGCTTTCTGAATCGCAAGAGCGTATGCTTATCGTGATTAAGAAAGGACACGAAGCGGAAGTAGAAAAGATTTTCGAGAAGTGGGATTTACATGCTGCTGAAATCGGTGTGGTGACAGAAGGACCTATGGTTCGTTACTACATGAACGGAGAGATTGTAAGCGAGATTCCTGCGGAAAGCCTTGTGCTTGGCGGAGGAGCTCCAGTGTACGAAAGAGAATACAGCGAGCCAGCATACTACGCAGAGAACAAGAAGTTCAACATGGACAATGTTGCTGAGCCGAAAGATTATGTGGTAACCGCTAGACAGTTGATTGCTTTACCGAACATCGCTAGCAAGCGTTGGGTGTATGAGCAATACGACAGCATGGTAGGCACTGTGAACATGAGCACCAACCGCAAGAGCGATGCTGCTGTGGTGAATGTAAAAGGAACAAACAAAGCTGTTGTTTTGACAGTAGATTGCAACGCACGTTACGTGAACAACGATCCAGAAATTGGAACACAAATCGCCGTTGCTGAAGCTGCGCGTAATATTGTCTGTTCAGGTGGTGAGCCTTCTGCAATTACCAATTGCTTGAATTTCGGAAACCCATACAACCCAGAAGTTTACTGGCAATTTGTGGGGGCTATCAAAGGAATGAGTGCAGCATGTACAAAATTCCAAACTCCTGTAACAGGCGGAAACGTGAGTTTCTACAATCAAACTGCGAAAGCAGACGGTTCTGCTGCACCGGTCTTCCCTACTCCTACCATTGGTATGTTGGGTGTAATGAAAGACAAGAGCTTGCAAATGACCTTGGATTTCAAATACAAAGGCGATTTAATTTTCCTATTGGGAACTTCACACAACGAAATTAATTCAAGCGAATACTTGGCGAACATCGTTGGAACCCTTGGCTCTCCTGCTCCTCATTTCAATTTGGACGAAGAGCACCAACTTCAACAATGCATCAAAGGATTGATTCAAAACAGTTTCATTAACGCAGCACACGACGTGAGCGACGGTGGATTGTTTACGACTTTGGTTGAAATGTGTTTGCCGAACGACCTTGGATTCGATGTTGTAACAGACAGTGAAATTCGCAAAGACGCGTTCTTATTCGGTGAATCACAAAGCCGTGTTGTTGTTTCTGTTGTGGAAGACGACGAAGACAAATTCCTAGATTTTGTAGCAGAGCACAACATTCCATGTTTGTTGTTGGGCCATGTAACGAAAGGAAGATGTACGGTTGACGAACAAAATTTTGGAATGATTGCAGATTATAAAGAACTTTATGACAATGCAATTGGAAAAGAAATGGCGAACTAATTCTTTGAATTGAAACTATGTCGTTTGTAAAATTTATAAAATCGAAATACGGAAAGAAGCAAATCCTTTTCATCCTTGGAGCGAATTTGCTTTTGTTTCTTTTTGTCGTATTCTTTTTGAAGTTTTACACGCGTCACGATGAAGCCATTCAGATTCCTGACTTGAAAGGAAAATCTGAAGCGGAGGCACGCGCCATTCTCGACGATTTAGATTTGGAAATGGTTGTCACTGACAGCCTCTTTGTGCCAACAGCTGCTCCTGGAACAGTTCGCGACCAAAGTCCGAAGCCCGGAAGCATGGTGAAGGACGGACGTGTGATATTCATTAGCATCTTCAAGCGCACGCCACCGATGGTTCCGATTAACGTGAAAGAAGGTGATCACATTCAAATTGCATCGCTTCGATTA
>JBJOPP010000116.1:0-3755 GCA_046050685.1 Bacteroidota bacterium | reverse complement strand
GATGAATTCGGAAATATCATTCGAGTCTTCAAATTCGATGCAAATGGAAATTTTCAATTTGAATTACTCGATTTTGTATACACGAATTTAACGTTGTTGGAAGAAGTAGATCGAAGTCGATTGAATGTTTCCAAGGTAGAAGCTTCAATAAGTACAAGTGTTTCAACAAAGAAATATTTTTTCCCAGTGAATGAAAGCTCATTGAATGAAATTCAGAAAATAGATTTGCGCAATTGGTTGAAAGATCACACCAATTCAACATTTACCATAAGCGGATTCGCAAGTTCAGACGGAAGTTCAAAGCGAAATAAAGAATTGGCAAATACGAGAATTCAAGCGACCAAGCAATGGCTAATGTCAAATGGAATTCCAGAAAAAAATATAAAAATCAAAGTCATAGGAATAAACGAACTTGGAGAAAAGGGACGTCGCGTAGAGCTTGAGGCGATTCCATTATCTTCGCAATAACAACACGAAAAATCATGTTTGAAAAACTATTTCCAAACCGCGAGTTAAGAATTGTAAAAGGAAAACTTATTGAAAGCGGAACATCTCATTTAGACGGACAAGAGGACAAAGGCGCTCAACGTTGGGTGAAAGTCAACGGCGAAGTAATTACGCGTGTTAGCGATGGTCTATACCACGCGCAGTGGGACGATGAGGTGGCAGTAGTTTGCGATAAGTACAACTACATGGTTGGCTATTGGAATTTTTCAAAGGGTTCAGGAAGTGATCCGAATTATTCGGCTTCTATCGGTTCAACAGCCGTTGTGACCTTAATCATTCTGGCTTCGATGCTTTTCAATTTCATTCCGATGAACGATCCACAGAAGGGAGACATCATCACTTCATTCTACAATTACATTTGGAAGGATGAGTTCTTTGTTTCGCATTGGTGGGCTACGGCTTCTATCATTGGTGTGTTTGGGTTGTACGGATTTATTTGGACACCAATATATGCTATTGGACATGTGAAGCGCGAACGTCAAGCGGCCGCCATGTTGGCTCCTCTCAGAAATATTGTCGAGTGAAATTCGGAAAGTTAGAGAACGTTGATCATCTTAATTTTTCATTAGACGTTCCCTCACAAGATTATTCCTTCCTACCGAATGATCATTCGGGTAAGTTGGAAATTATAATAGGAGGAACAGTCTGGGGCGTTCCGCAATGGAAAGGTGTTCACTTTCCTGCTAAGGCGAAACCAACAGAATTTCTTCACTACTACTCAAGACTCTTTCCATGCATTGAATTCAACGGTTCGCATTACCGCACACCGCCTATTGCGCAAGTGGCGAAGTGGGTAGAACAGGTTCCTTCAGAATTTTTATTTTGTCCGAAGTTTCCGCAAAGCATTTCACATTGGAGACAGTTTCAAAATTGCGAGCGCGAGACCGATTTATTTATGGAAGCGCTGTTTGCTTTTGGAAATAATCTCGGAACAACATTCATACAACTTCCTCCGCATTTTAGTCCGTCAAAGGCAGAACCTCTTTTGCGTTATTTAGAAAAACTTCCGAATGACATTCGTTATTCTGTTGAAATGCGTCATCCCGATTGGTTCGTAGGAAATGTATTGGAAGAGTTTGCCGAAGAATTCAAAAAGTTGAACATTGGCTTAATCGTTTGTGACACTTCCGGAAGAAGAGATGCGGTTCATATGCGCTTGACGAGCGATGAGCTCGTGATTCGTTTTGGGGGAAATGATTTGCACGCAAGCGATGAAGTGCGCATGAGCCAATGGCTGGTGCAATTGAAAGCATGGGAAAAAGTGGGTTTGAAGAAATGTTATTTCTGGATTCATCAACCTGAAAGTTTGCATGCCGTAGAAACAATGCAACTCTTCAACGATTTAATTTCAGCTTACAAATAGATACAACCGCCACAGGTGTCTTTAGAGGCTCCCGTGACTTCCGAGAGTGCCGTCGGTTGCTCTGATAAGCGAAGTGCGCCTAACAGGGCGAAAATGAGCGCTTCTTTGTATTGTATGGTGTCATTGTCTGGAACAACTACAGCCAAATCTGTTTTTGCTTGAATCGATTCAATGAGAAAAGAATTGAAAGCACCACCGCCTGTTACTAAAACACTTCCCGTCCAGCCTTCGAAAATCTTTGCAATTTGAATAGCCATGTGCTCCGTGCATGTTGCTAGTAAATCTCTGATGGTTAATTGCGATGCGCCAAGTAATGGAAGGAAGTGACGCTCGAACCATTCTTTGCCAAGTGACTTCGGTAGCTCTTGGGAATAGTATGAAAGCGAATTTAGTTTCTCAAGAAGTTCAACATTTACAACTCCGCGTCTTGCCATTTCACCATTGGCATCGAAGGGATGTCCGGTTTGTTCAGCCAATAGATTCAATGCCATGTTCGCCACACAAACATCGAAGGCATTAAGATCGCCCATGAGGGTGTATGAGACATTCGCAATTCCACCAATATTCAAACAAAAATCGTAGTCGTTAAAGAGCAATCGATCTCCGATTGGAACGAGTGGAGCTCCTTGTCCACCATGCGCAACATCAGTTGTTCTGAAATCGCAAATGGTTTTTATTCCTGCGTGTGCAGCAATGTGCGCTCCGCTTCCAATTTGAACGGTAAGTGATTCTCCGGGTTGATGAAAGATGGTGTGACCGTGTGAGGCAATGGCATCAGCGCTCAAGTTTCTTTCATCTAAAAATCGCTTGACTTGCTTTCCAGAATAAATTCCAAAATCGACATTCAATTGTGCCAATTCAAGCGCCGACATTTTATGTGCTCTTCGAAAAATATCCCGCCATGAAGCGTCGTAAACGACCGTCTCAGCAGCAACAATTTCATATTCCCAATTACCTTCATTGAATGAAAGTTCACAAAGCGCAATGTCCAATCCGTCAAGACTGGTGCCGCTCATGAGTCCAACAATTCGAAAGGTTTCCATAGGGTGCAAATATAAGAGGGCGGAATGTTCCGCCCTCTTAGTATCTATATCAGAAGAAAATTATTTGATAATGATTGTCTTCGTCCAAAGGTTAGTATCGTTTGAAACTTTACATACATAAGTTCCAACTGCTAATGAAGGCAATGAAACTTGATTCATTCCTGCATTCAAATTTTCAGTGTGAACCAATTGTCCTTGCGCGCTGTAAATATTCAAAATAGATTTTCCAGATTGAACAGGAACACCCACCCAAAGATTGTAAGAAGCAGGATTCGGATAAACGCTCATGTCGCTGTCAGTAGCGTCTTCAACACCAACCAAACTCCATGTAGCCATGAATTCTTGAAGGTAAAGATTCGCAATACGCGCATCGTGAACCACAACGGTATTTTCGTCATTCACAGTCTGTGCTGCACTGCTCCAGTTGTGACTTCCAGTAAGTACAGTTGGGTCAGAGTCTAATGTGCTGTGATCGACAATGCAATATTTGTGGTGAAGGTCAAAAGGAATGCTTTCGTGTGAACGAATGTCTTGTCCAGCTGCCTGTAAGTATGAAAATTCAGAAGATGGGTCAGACGATTGCTCCATCATACCGCGAACCAATACCAAGAACAAATCGTCTTCAGCAATGATTGCGTCTGCAATATCTGTGCGAGTGAAAGCAAGGATAGCGTAGTCTAGATTGGTGTCTGTCGTTTGCATGGTCTTGATAATCGCACCGTTTGCGTTGTCGGTAGGAGAGAAATAACTTTCAACTTTAATATCGTCTGGACCAAGCACGTATTGCAAAGGAGTGTTGTTTGTTTTCGCTGAAGAAAATACACCGTTCGGATTTCCTGGTT
>JBJOPP010000115.1:0-2594 GCA_046050685.1 Bacteroidota bacterium | reverse complement strand
TGCGGCAACACTTCCGGAATTTCATTTCGAACTTCTTCACACAACTGTAGCGTTAATTTTCCAATGACGTTGCTGTTCAAGCCTCTGTTCGACATCTTCTCAGTTGTGCTATACACAGGCTTCAATCCCACACCAGCGGCCATGCGTGAAGTCTCAATCTCTTCCACTTCCGGATGAGCAATGTTGAATTTCCCTTTGAACTCGGTTGGTTTTCCATACACCAAACAAGGCTTATTTAAAGGCAAACTGCTCTTCAGCCAACGCGCTCCTTTAAACCACACCAACTCCATGGTACCTGTCTCGTCTTGAAAGATTCCGACCAAGCGCTTGGCGCGCGCCTCGCCCATTTCCGTTAAACGTACAATTGTCCCTTGCAACTGAACGGCAACCGCATCTGACTTCACGTCGCGCACCTTCTGAAACTGGCTCTTATCGACATACCGAAACGGATAATGCATGAGTAAATCTTCCCACGTGCGAATACCCAATTCCATGCGAAATTGATCGGCGCGCGCAGGTCCAACACCCTTTAAAAAAGAAATATCATTTTCCAGTTTCGACATTCCTCACGAAAATATAATAACTTGTGCAAGCATTTATCCTTTGTGGACATTTAACCATGAATCAACAGCAATACAACAGACTCTTTTACGCGCTTTCAGCCATGGTGCTGGTGGAAAAAATGCTGGTGTTTTTCTTCTTTTCCAGTCAGTATACAGACAGTGATCAAACGCTTTTGTGGCAAGTGGCTACAGATCTTTCCAACGGCATTTTTCACGGACCGTGCTTCTATGGACAAAGTTACGGACCTAACATAGAACCCTTGTTGGCTGTGCCCTTCATGAAAATAGGATTTCCCGTTTACGCCGCACTTCCACTTGCCACACTGATACTTTCCACCACTCCGTTTTTCCTTTTGGCGTTTTACTTCAAACAAAAATTATCAGCTCAATCTGCACTCATTCCGCTCATGGTTTGCCTAATGCTTCCGTTGGAATACAGTCTGCTTACTTCAATTCCGCGCGGATTCGTGGGTGGAATATTCTTTGTGAGTCTCGGTTTATTCTGTTGGAAATATTTCCGAAACAATCTCTCACTCGTTTTCGCAGGACTTTTTATTGGATGGGGTCTCTATGGAAATTTGAACAGCGCCTTGCTTCTTCCGCTTATTATTCCAAGCATTCATTGGAACAAGAAGTTCATAGTTCGCGCAGCGCTGTTCTTTGGACTTGGTTTTATAATCGGACTACTCCCATTTTATTTCAACGCTTTGTTCTACAAGGAACACCCTGAACTCCTCATTCACGTGGCACCCAGCGTGAAATTAAGTTGGTCAAGTTTTGTTGAAACCATTTGTCGCTTCAACAATTATTTCGATCAAGTTTCTCCGCTATTCTGGCGCTTCGGATTTATTAGCGTGCTCTTACTTCCAGCCGCAATTATTTTATTGTGGAAGAAAAACAAACGCCTCGAAGCATGGAGCATTGCCTTCGTTCTAATGGCCATCTCGGGATCCCTATTCATGGAAAAAACAAAAGAAAGCGGCTACTCCCTTTTCTTTTCTGGTGGAAGATTTTTCCTCGCACTTCCCTTCGTCTTTATTTTTCTTTCGCTCTACATATACTCCTTCCTCTCTTCGAAAAACAAATTGAAATTCAATCGCATTGCGCTAGCGATTGTCTTTGTTTCATTCGGAATAAAAGCCTTATTCTTTTCGCCGCTGCTTGAAAACGCAATCGACAAAGAGAAAGCCTGGTATGTGCATGTCGTTCGCATAGACGAATTGAAGAAGCAATGCCATGAAATGAATGCATTCGGAAATCACCCTGCGCTACTTATTGCGGTAACCGGAGATACACCCGAACAGCCTGTAACCTACGGATGTCAGTGCCTTCAGGCCGACTTTCCTTCCACCTATATTCCGCATTACGAAAGAAGAAGATGGCTCATTTCGGAATACAACAAAACTGTTTTCCCAACGATACTTCTGCATGGAAAAGACACCACACGTTGGGACAGAAGTAAATTCGGTCACCTCGATATTGTTAAGCACGACAAAGAGAAAGGATGGATGTTGGTCCGGAATTCTGAAACGACAGACGTGTTTCTTTTTGAAAGCGGAATTGTAAAACCTGAATAAAATTTCAACATGAAAATTGTTCTTCAACGTGTCTCAAGCGCTTCTGTGAAAGTAGATAGTGAAATTGTTGGAAGCATTGATCACGGCATGCTTTTACTCATTGGTTTTTCTTCCAACGACACACAAGAAAGTATTCTTCCAACCCTAGAAAAAATTGTAAAGCTTCGCATCTTCTCCGATGAAGAAGGCAAGATGAACAAGAGTGTTTTGGATGTAAATGGAAGTGCATTGCTTGTGAGTCAATTCACGTTGTATGCAGATACGAAGAGAGGAAACCGTCCGAGCTTCATTGAAGCTGCTCGTCCAGAACAAGCGATTCCATTCTATGAATTTTTCATTGCTGAAATGAAAAAGAGAATCTCAAAAGTTGAAACGGGAATCTTTGGTGCCGATATGAAAGTAGAACTCGTTAACGACGGTCCTGTGACCATTGTGTTCGACTAGTTCAAGTGTT
>JBJOPP010000114.1:0-3529 GCA_046050685.1 Bacteroidota bacterium | reverse complement strand
TTGGATATGGAATTGGACAAGTATGTTTCTTCGTTCAATTGATCTAACGATATAAGTTATCTTTGCGGGCCGAATCACATTCGGCCCGTTTTGTTTTCTGACAGCCTGTCGCTCTTTTTGGCTTGGCTCAACGATTGTCAAAGGGGGTTTACATTAAATTTTGAGATATGACAGAAGAATTGAATGACAATCAGTCACAAGAAGTAGAAAATAACGAAGTAAACGAAACTCCGGTTGAGGAGACTGCAACAGAGTCAACCTCAGAGAGTCCAGCTGAACCTACAGCAGAGCAATTGACAGCAGAGTGGAAGGACAAGTATATGCGCCTTACTGCTGATTTTGATAATTTCAGAAAACAGAAAAATCGTGAACGCATTGAATTGTTAAGCAATGCTTCTCGCGATGTAATTAGCGGATTGTTGCCTGTTCTTGATGTGTTTGAATTGGCTATGAAGGCAAATGAAACCAGCGAGGATATTGCAGCAGTGAAAGAGGGTTTTGCTTTGATTTACGGAAAGTTATTGGGAGAATTGGAAAAGAAAGGATTGAAGGCAATGGAAAGTAACGGCCTTCCTTTCAATGTAGATTTTCACGAGGCTATTACTGAGTTTCCTGCTCCAACAGAAGAGCAGAAGAACACAGTAATAGACACCATGGAAAAAGGTTATTTGTTGAATGAAAATGTAATTCGCTACGCCAAGGTAGTGGTAGGAAAATAATTATGGCTAAGAGAGATTATTACGACGTATTGGGTGTTTCGAGAAGTGCGAGCGAGGCTGAAATTAAAAAGGCCTACCGCAAACTTGCGATTCAATTCCACCCCGATAAAAATCCAGACGACAGTTCTGCTGAAGAAAAATTCAAAGAAGCTGCTGAAGCCTATGAGATTTTGAGTGATAATCAAAAGCGTCAGCGCTACGATCAATTCGGTCATGCAGGCATGGGCGGTGGCGGCGGACAGAGCTACGGCGGTGGAATGAACATGGACGATATCTTCTCTCAATTTGGAGACATCTTCGGTGGATTCGGCGGTGGCGGAGGAAGCAGATCAAGTTCGAGACGTACGAAGGGAAGTAACCTTCGAATTCGTGTGAAATTGAATTTGGAAGAAATTGCTTTCGGAACAACCAAGAAGATCAAGGTTTTCAAAATGGCCAACGCCGATGGCGTAACCTACGACACCTGTTCAACGTGCGGAGGATCTGGTCAGATTCGTCGCGTGCAACAAACCATATTGGGTGCTATGCAAACCGCTAGCACATGTAATGCGTGTAATGGCGCGGGTAAGTCAATAAAAGATCGTCCGAAAGATGCAGATGCATACGGACAAGTGCGTAAAGAAGAAACCGTAGAAATTAAGATTCCAGCGGGTGTGGGTGAAGGAATGACGTTGAATGTTTCAGGAAAAGGAAATGCGGGTCCGTTTGGCGGAGTGCCTGGAGACCTTTTGGTTCAAATTGAAGAAGAAGAGCACACAGAGTTGAAGCGTGATGGAATTCACCTTTACTATGACCTTTATTTGAATTTCGTGGATGCCGCAATGGGTGCGAGCATTGAAATTCCATTGGTGAAGGGAAAAGCTCAAATTAAAATAGAGCCAGGAACTCAAGCTGGAAAAATTCTTCGCTTAAAAGGAAAAGGTCTTCCAGATGTAAACGGATATGGAACGGGAGATTTAATGGTGAACATTAATGTTTGGACACCACAAAAACTTTCTTCAGAGGAAAAAGAGATGTTAACGAAACTTCGTGAATCTGAAAATTTCAAACCGAATCCATCTGCGAAAGACAAGAGTTTCTTCCAACGCGTAAAAGAAATGTTTCAGTAATTAGGTCATGGAGCAGGAAGAAGAAAAAACTGAGTTTGCACGCTACTTCCTGCAAATAGCCTACGATGGGACCAACTATCACGGTTGGCAACGTCAACCGAATGCTCATTCGGTTCAAGAAGAAATTGAAAAAGCGTTGTGCAAAATATTGCGCTTGCCGAAGGTGGTAACACTGGGCTGCGGGCGCACAGATACAGGTGTGCATGCCAGTGATTTTTATCTTCACTTCGTTCCTGAAATTCATGAATTGAATGAAGAAGAAACTTTGTTTCGACTGCAGCAGGTGCTTCCTAAAGACATTGCAGCATACAGCCTTTTCAAAGTGAACAATCGCGCACATGCGCGCTTCGATGCGAATGAGAGATCATACGAGTATCGCGTTGCGAAAAGAAAAGATCCCTTCAATAGAAACTATACTTACTTCTACGGAAAAGAATTAAACGTAGAGGCCATGAACAACGCCGCGAAATTGATGTTAGGTTCTCATGACTTCGCTTGTTTCTGCAAATCGGGCGGTGGACAAATGACCACCATGTGCGATGTGCGTGAAGCGCGTTGGGAAGAGAAAGAAGGTTTGCTTGTTTTTCACATAACTGCCGATCGTTTTCTTCGGAACATGGTGCGCGCAGTCGTTGGAACGTTGCTGCAAGTGGGAAGAGGAGAAATGTCAATGGAAGAATTTCAAGATGTGCTAAACAGCAAATCACGAAATGCAGCCGGAGAAAGTGTTCGTCCGAATGGACTTTTTTTAACTCGAGTTATTTATCCGGAATCTACTTTCCGAACAAATTAAAATATGGCATCAGGTAAGGCGTTTGATTGGAAAATTTTTGCAAGACTGTATCAGTACAGTAAGCCCTACCGCGGAGGATTCGCTATAACCTTGCTTTTGGTACTAGTGCTTTCAGGACTAACGGTTGTTCGTCCCGAACAGATGCGAAACATGTTGGACGTTGCCGTTCCAGGCGGAGATAGCATGCAGATTTTGAATGTTGCCATTTGGTTTTTCGTGGTGTTGGCATTGGAAATTGCGCTTCAGTACATTCAAACACTCGCTGCGAACAGCGTGGCGCAGAGTATAACGCTCGATATGCGTGAACGCGTTTACGCGCAAGTGATTCGCTATAAATTGAACTACTTCGATAAGACTCCTGTAGGACAATTGGTGACCCGGCACATTGGTGATATCGATGGTATTGCAGAAGTGTTCAGTGTAGGTTTGCTTGACATTATTCGCGATACCCTCAAGTTGTTAGTAATTGTAGGATTCATGTTTTTTCTCGATTGGAAGTTGACGTTGATCGTGATGCTACCGATTCCGATTTTACTTTGGGCGACTAGGTTGTTTCAACAAGCCGTTAAGAAATCTTTTCAAGATGTTCGAAATGAAGTGGCTCGTATGAATGTATTCGTGCAAGAGCACGTAACAGGAATGAACATTGTTCAATTCTTCAATCGTCAGAAAATTGAAAACGAAAAATTTGTCGAGATCAATGCGCAGCAAAGAGATGCGCACATCCGAGGTATTTGGGCCTACTCCGTGTTTTTTCCTGTTGTTGAAATTCTTTCGGCTCTTTCTGTATCCTTGCTCCTTTGGTGGGGTGTAAAGGCGAGTTTGAATCTGGAAATGTCTCCAGGATTAATTCTTGAATTCAGCACGTTCATAGCCATGATGTACAGACCCATCCGTCAAATGGCAGA
>JBJOPP010000113.1:0-3241 GCA_046050685.1 Bacteroidota bacterium | reverse complement strand
CACATTACGATTGTGGCGGCGCTTACTTTCGTGGCAATCTATTTCGTTAAGCGTGGACCAGCTTGGTTGAATTTCCTAGGCGATGTTTCTTATTCCTATTATTTGTTCCATCTGTTTTTCGTTTCGTTTATCTACGGGAAATTCTACCATGAGGCACAAGATGGCAAATTGGTTTGGGTAGTCTTCTTCGCCATTCAGGCATATGCTGTGCTCGGCGCGTGGATGATGTATCATCTCCTTGAAAAGCCGTCATTGGCATGGACGAAGAAAATTCGTTATCGCGCCTAGGAACATTTCACCAACTCTGTTGTTGTTCCTGATATGAAAGTATATCGTTTATCTACTGAAACATTTATTCCAGCGTCTTTAGACACCGTTTGGAATTATTTCGCAACGCCCATTAATCTGAATGAAATGACTCCACCTGACATGAGTTTTGAAATTCTAACCGATGTGGAAGGAGTGAAGATGTATGCTGGAATGATTATTCAATACAAAGTTCGCCCATTGTTGAACATTCCTATGGGATGGACAACAGAGATTACGCACTGTGAAGAAGGAAGATACTTTGTAGATGAGCAGCGCTTTGGTCCATATGCATTGTGGCATCATCAGCATCACTTTGAAGCGGTAGACGGTGGAGTTAAAATGACCGATACCATTCACTACGCTATGGGCATGGGAATCCTGGGCAGAATAGCATACACTGTTTATGTGAAGAATAGATTGGAAGGAATTTTTTCCTACCGAGAAAAGCGCGTAAAGGAAATCTTCGGTTAATGAGAAACAATCAGTTTCTTCACTTCGGTATTTTCTTCCGTTTGAATTTCTACATAAAATATTCCTGAAGAATAATCCGAAGTGTTCAGCTCGAAACGAAGGTCTCCGTTCACTGAAACATCTTCAACCTTTCTACCGCCTAAATCATACACGCGAATGCGCTCAATGGCTTTATTTGAAGAAATAGAGCAATTGTATTGTGTCGGATTCGGGAAGAGTTTTGTTCCATTGTTGTTATTGGTCTCATCTGAAATGTTTCTATTGTTGTTTTCAGAAGTAAATCCTGATAGTGGGGCAATGCACATGGTGTGTGTAGTTCCATAGCTTCCCGCGCCGTATGAGAAAACGGGTGCGCAGTCTACTGCGTAGCTCGTTCCGTATTCCAAAAGAGAAACATTTCCAATATTCAAATAGTTAGTCGCGTTTAAAACATTATGCTGAATCGCAGCTCCAACAGGTGTTCCAGTGGCATCGAGCTTTTGAAAGCGCCATGTCCATCCACTCGCTCCAAACACAAATGGTGTTCCGCCAATGAATGAAACACGAGGTTTAGTTGTTACAATGCAGCGATCGGTAAAGCGAAGAACCGATAAGGGCTGATTGGTAATTTGAATGTTGCATAGCGATGTTGAAGGAAGTGTAATCACTTCTGATTGTCCAGCGCCGTTCGTCAAAGTGTAAATATTACTTACTGTTATTTCGTAATTCGAATTGAAGTGCAAGCTTGGAAATACAGTGCTTAATATAAGTTGTGTTGAGCTTTGATTTTTGACCGCATTCTGACCCACACCTGTGCCTGAAGTGCCATGCAGTTGAAAGCGGTAAGCAGCGCCAGTCGCAGGCTGTGCCTTAAAGAATTGCCCCATGCTGAAGTTTGAACTCGGATTGTTTCCACAAGCGCCATTCTTTAATTGACGAACACAAAGCGTATAGGCACCTGAACCAGTAAGATTATTTGTTGAAATAATTCCAACGAAATAGGTTTGTCCAGCGATAAGATTTGAGGTGTTTAGAGTTTCATTTCCAGTTGAAGTTACATCTTCCGAATCTATTAAATCATAATTCGCATTTCGAAGTTCAATGCGAATATTCTCCGTGCTGTTTGCTGTAATGCTAGCACCCGAAGTTGCGGCGGTGAAGCGTCCCCACTTGTCATGTTTGTTCGAGTTGTTTAATCCGAATGCGGCCGTTGGCGAACTGTTCAGGAGGCTCCCGTTAATGGTGTTACAAACAGGGTAATAGGTAGCGTTTATCAAAAGAGCGTTACTAGGATCTTCACCAATGCTCGGGCAAACCCAAGTAGCTGTTGTGTTGAAGGCATTGCTTGTTAACGCGTCAATCCAAATAGAATATGAATTTCCACCAACTAAATACATGTAGAAATTCCCGAAATTGTTTTCAATGCAAGTGGCGTTAGCGTAGGTGCAAACCCCGTCATTTTCTTTGAATGAAACAGCAAGGTTCAGCGAGTTGGAAGAAAAGTTCAACGCATATGTTCCGCTGTAATTCGGCGTGAAGTTGAAAACGAATTCACGTCCAACAGCGTTCCCGCAGTTACTTTCAGCAAGTGATCCGTTTCCTTCAAAAGAAAAGGAATATGTGCTTGCACATTCCAAAGAGGCTGCCGCTGAACAGTTCGGAGCATTCCAATTTGTGGTGAAGGAAATACCATTGCTCCAGAGGCTATGGTCTACTGATCCGCAATCTTGACGAACATAGGCGTAATAGGTGGTGTTCTCTTGCAGGTTTGAAAGAGGTCCTGCCGTGAAAGGAATGCCATAGAAACTTGCATTGGTTATGTTCAACGCATTTATATCGGATCCTAGATTTGTTGTGCTCAGTAAGATGTCGAATGCGCCATTTAAATTCAATGAATTCCATTGAAGCAATGCGCTGTTAGAGCTGATGTTTGAAACGGATAAAGCAAGTGGAGTAGAGCAGGTAGGATTGCTTAAGCAAAAAGTATAATCTCCTGATGCGTTTTGTAAACTGAAAAACTGAAGGTAATAGGTGGTTCCCGCGGTAAGTCCTTCAATCACTGTCCCGCCTGCACTTGAAGCATTTGGATTACAAAAAACAGAGGTGAAATTTCCGCAATTTCCGGTATAGACAGCAACACCAATATCGGCAGTGTAATTGGCATTCAATACCAACTCAACATCACTGTCAACGGGCGTGAATGAATACCACACATCGGACAATGTGTTGAATGCTGAAGAACAATTAGGCTGTATGCTTGATGGTGTTGCACATGTGGTTGAACCAGTTGTCAAATTAGAACAAGCTGCACTGCTGATGTTGCCCAAAGAAATTGCATTGCTACAATTGTCATTCGAAGGCGCCGCACAAAGTGGCGCGCAAGTGCAATTTAAATTGAAGTTATAACTGCTATTCGGCTGGGTGTTCGCATGCACTCGAATGAAATAGTTCGTCCCTAAAGCAGCGTTGAATGAAACGAAGG
>JBJOPP010000112.1:0-10490 GCA_046050685.1 Bacteroidota bacterium | reverse complement strand
CAGGCCAACAGACGGCCGTTTTCTTCGGGCATTCCAGTGTATTTCTTCCAAATCTGAACTTTAGTGTCGTCAGAGTTTAGAAATTCCTGAATGATTTTGTGTCGTTCTTCTGTAGTAAAATACTTAGTTGTCTTTTGAATGATTTTCTTGTTCATGTTTTACACTTTTCAGTGTAAACCTATTTTAGGACAAGTCACATTCGTGCTTGCACATTCGCCCTTCGGGCATTCGCCTCCGGCATTCGTTCCTTGGAACATTTTCCCTTTCCCAAAAAACTGCGCAGTTTTTCACACCGCTATTTTTTCATTTTCCGAGAAAATTCAATACTTCCAGCGATTTTGACTTTCAGAAAAATCCGTAGAAATACCTAGGGATTTATTTCAATATGAAAAAAATTAAACATCTAAATTTCAGGGGATTAAATTTTAAAGGGGTTAGAAAGGAAATTAATGGAATTTCATGGATGGAAATGAACGTGCTATTTGTGCTAATTTCGGGAGTAACGCCTAACTGAAACAAAACACGATACGTGAAAATTAATAGAATCGCTTTCTTATTCATTCTTATTTCCTTCGCAGGGCTGGTTTCGTGCAAGAAGCCACGACAATTCTTGGGCGGAAGTAATTACCATGTTTTAATTAAGCTCTTAAACATGAAGTATTACGGTGATCGGAGTGAGGAGACGGTAAATGACTTTCTGAAGAAAAGACACTATCACTACGACTACAGTTTCTTGGCAATCGATTCTTTGTACGACTTGCACAAAGAACCGAAATACAACAATATTATCATCCCTGAAAACATTCCGCTCGATAGCATGAATTGGTCCTTGATACAGGTTCGCGTATTTAATCCAGACGGCAGTTTTTACAATTCGCTAGCGCAGTGTTCAGGCGACTTCGGCGACGAGAAATACACGTTCGATTTTCCAATAATTAAAAACGAATGCTCGTTCAAAAACGAAAAGTTAGAACTGAAAAACGAATTCGATTTAATGCACATCGATTCGAACGCATCTTCTCAAATTCTAAACGAAGCAAAAAAATACAAATACATTTTGTTTGTGTATTGGAACATTCAAAGCAACTACTTCTCTGAACGCATTCTGCGCAGTGTTTCAAAATTGAAAAGAAAACACCCGAATGAAGTCATGGTTATCTTGGTGAATCACGACAGTGGAGAAAAGAAATCGAATTTCTACGACTTGTAATAAAAACTAATATTCGCACTCCAACATGACCTACCTACAATACGCCAACTATATCGGATCCGGAACAGAGTTCTTGGCAATTGCAGCGGCTCTTATCTTTAAAACGTATCGCACCAAATTCGGATTGATTATTTTTCTATTGCCCTTAAGCTCGTGCATTGCCGATTCTCTTTATCTGTATTCCAACATTCCCAAATACATTCCAACCGGAATGATCTATGGCATCTTCGATCTTTTCAACACGTTGGCTTTTTTCATAATCATTGATGTGTTTTCGAAAAAAGAAATCAGACTAATTTTCCTCATAAAAATTATTCTTGCAACCATAATGGTTACCACCATTGTAGAGATTTTTCAAACCAAAACGCTTTATCGCGATGTGGCTAACGGAATCTCAAACCTCTTCGACGGATTCGTTGGTTTAATAGCTGCCTTCCGATTGATACAACGCACCGCGAAAGAGAAAAAAGATTTCTCGCATTTCTTTTATGCCAACTTGAGCGTAACCATTCTCAGCCTCATCATGTTCTCACCTCAAATCGGACAGCATTTGCTTCAACAGCATTATGTCGAATATGATTTCTGTAAAATGATTATGATCTGGATTGTCATTGGAAACATTCTTAGAAATCTCATGCTCACCCATCTCTTTTATCTGAGAAGAAATGTTACTTCATGAATCATGTAATAAAAACTAATATTCGCACTCCAACATGACCTACCTACAATACGCTAACTACATTGGTTCTGGAACAGAGTTCTTTGCGATTGTCGCTGGGATCTATTTCAAAGCCTACAGAAACAAATTTGGACTGCTGCTTCTTATACTTCCGCTGAGTTCGTTCATCGCAGATTCAATTATAATCTATTCAAGTCTTCCCGATTACTTAGCAATTGCAACAATGTGGCATATATTTCATCTATTCAACATACTCGCTATTTTCCATTTCACGCGGGTATTCTCTAAAAAGGAAATCGCGCTTTTCTTTCTCTTGAATTTAATTTTCAGCGTATTCCTTGTCATTCAAATTATTGAATCTTTCGAGACGACAATTGTACACTTCGGAATATTTAATGGAATTTCAACCATGTTTTTGGCCCTTGTTGGATTTATTGCTTCTTACCGACTATTTCAAAAAGTTGCGAAGGAAGGAAAAGACGAATCCTATTATTTTCAAGCTATTCTATGCGTCACACTTTTCAATCTCATTACTATTTCTCCTCAGCTTTTAGGGAATCTTCTCTTGCATAAACATATTGATCTATATTTCTGTAAAATGGTCCTTATCTGGATTCCCATTGCCAACATCATTCGAAACTTAATGCTCACCCATCTCTTTTATCTGAGAAGAAATGTTACTTCATGAATACAGTTGAATTCACGGTACTTGCTGGAGTTGTAATTGCTGCGTTAGCGCTTTTGCTAGTGGGTATTCTGCTATTCGCCATGCGCAAGGTTATTCAAAATGCCAAACAAGAAGAGTCGCACAAAACGGAATTGCAGAAAGCCATTATTGTTACGCAAGAGTCTGAACGCGAAGAAATGGCCAACAACCTTCACGACGATATTGGTCCGCAATTGAACATTCTTGCGCACAAGCTTATTGAACAAGACTCTAACCTCTACCGCACTTCCTTCCAACGTGAAGAAATGAACGAGATTCAACACATTGTGGAAACCCTTACCCTTGATCTGCGCAGATACACCACGGCCATCTTCCCGCATGCGGTGCGCACACAAGGACTTATTGCTGCGCTTCGCATTACCCTTCAACACTTTCAACCGCAATGGGAAATAACTTTTCAATCGGCCATGTCTGAAGACATGGTTTTCCCCGACTCGTTCGCTCTTCCTGTCTTTCGCATTTACAACGAACTGCTGAACAACCTAGCGAAACACGCCAAACCCGGACAGGTCGATGTTGAATTGTATTTCAACTACAACAAATTCATTGTTCACATAGACCACAACGGAGATGGACTTACGCAAAAAGAATTCATGCACCACGCTCATCAAGCCAAAGGACGCGGGTGCTCTTCCATACTGAACAGAATAGACCAATTGCACGGCACCATTCACTTTTGGAACAACATAGAAATTTCGAAAATAACCATTGACATTCCGTATGAGCAGACCAAAAATTAAAGTCGTCTTGGTCGACGACCATACCATTTTGCGAAACGGTATCAAAAGCATTTTATCGAAAGACTATAAAAAGCGCTTCGACATTGTGGCTGAATACTCCAATGGAAAAGAGTTCTTGAACGATTTAGAAAATGTCCTATTCGATGTGGTGCTGCTCGATTTAAACATGCCGGTGAAAGGTGGAGAAAATACGTTGGAAATACTTCAGCTCTCTCATCCGAATGTAAGATCCATTGTTCTTACCCAGTTGAGTATGGACTACATGGTTGAATCTTGCGCACGTTTGGGTGCGCGAGCTTTTCTTCCGAAAGAAGTCAAACCGTTGGAACTGAAACGCGCCATTGAAACCGTGCATGCCGATGGCTATTATTTCAATCAATTGTTTTCGGAAGAAACGTTGCAGAATGTGTCTTCACGAAAAAAGAAAAACGAGCAACTGACCCTTCAGGAAAAGCGCGTGCTGCGACACATTGTTAACGGATCTACATCGAACGAGATTGCAGATTTACTCGGACTAAGCGAAAGCACCATTAAGAGCCATCGCGAGAACATTCATCGAAAACTAAACACTTCCAATCCGTATGAATTGGCGACTTATTGCATTCGAAATGGGATTGTTTTGGAATGAACAATCATCTCCGATGATCAATTGCGAAGCAATCAATCCTGCGGATCAATCATCTTCGATGATCAATCGCTTTGCGATCAGTCACTATGTGAGCAATCACTGCGTGAGCAATATTGAGGATGAATTGAAAATTGATAATTAATGACTATGAAAAAACTCTTAACGTTTATTTCGCTCAGCTTTTTAATAAGTTGCTGCAAAGAGAAAAGCAATGAGTGTGCAACACCACCTATTTGTGATTGTCAAGAACTGGGCGAAGGTCCATTAAATGGTTGGACATATTTAATTGATTCCAATTACTACATGTATCCTTGTTTCAATCCAAACAACAGTGATGAAATAATTTTCACTAAGAAAAACAATGCAACAGATGTAACAAAACTCTACAAATACAATCTTCAAACACACGAAAAGTCTTTGATTCATGAGGGCTATCAAATTTTTCCACCTTCCTGGGGAAAAAATGACTGGATATTATTGAATCTATACGGAAGAAGCGTTTGGAAAATAAAGTCAGACGGAACAGAATTAACTCAGTTAACCAATACATTCAACGATTTGTATCCAATATGGCGGTCTGACTGTTCTATATTTTCTGCACATCGCGGCGCTTTTACCGATATTCTACAAAAAACAATTCTATACACACCTGACGGAATTCCATTTGACACTCTGCAAAATACTGGTCTTGGCAGTAATTCTGATTGGAGAGAAGATGGATTGTCTTGCAGTATGGGGGACTATGGGCCTAGAGTGTCCGACATATCAAATGACGTTGTTGTCTTTTTTGATAGCGCTCAGTACAGTGGCAGCGGTGGTTCAACTTGGCTTAATGTCAATGAATTTATTTGGTCATATGAAAAGGGCATATACAAGACCAATTACCTTACTGGTGTTAAGAATTTAATAAAGCCAACTTGTCGCACTCGTCTCTATTTTGATCCCACGTATAGCTCAAATGTCAATAAAATTATTTGGGCACGAGTAGATTTGAAGCAGCTAAATGATTTTGAAATTGAAGTGAAATCGAGACTGTTTATGATGAACCCAGATGGGTCAGATGAAACAGAAATTATAATTGAATAGAATATGTTTTCCTGCGTTTTCATTAATCTGACTATTCAACTTTAAACAGTTTTTTTTACCCTTGCGAAACAGAGAAATCTCAGAGAATCGAATTTGGCCGTTAGCCCTAACTGCGTGATCAGTGCGGCAGATGAATTGAAAATTGATAATTAAACAAGAACAAAATACATGGCATTTCTATTTCTCATTGCTTGCTTCATTATTCGAATCATAGCCATTGGCTTGTTGCTTCGAAATAGAAAAACATTCGGGATTCAAATATGGCCGCTGGTTGTTTTCAATAGCGCTTCGTTGGTGTCAGATATCCTTGGTTCTGCTATGTGCTTTCTTCAAGTAAACAACTCATTCGTTATAAATATCTACACCGTTTTCGAACTTTTATTCGTCACTTTTTATTCTTTGAAACTGGTTCAACTGAATCGCTACATCACACTCACTTCCAAGATTCTTTCCGTTTCAATTTCAATTATACTATGCATTGAAATAATTTTCTACAAGACGAATATTCTAACCGAAGCCATTTCAGGATATGCCATTATTCTACAAAGCCTTATTATTTTGATCTGCTGTCTTTCAATGATTGCTCAATTAAAACCAAACAAAACCTCCATGCCGCTTGAATTGATTGTCTTGTTTGGCCTTTTCATCTATTCTTGTTTATGCATCTTGCCTACCATTGCATACATACTGTACTTCGATTGTAACAACAACTATACTTTCTCGCTTTACACCTACACCTCTATCGGCATTGGAAATATCATTCGCGACTTTTGCTTCGGATTGTTCGGAGTTCTCTTGTACCGCAATAATCGCAAAGCGAGTGATTGAGAAGACGAATGTGCAAGCACGAATGTCCTATGGACGAATGCACTTCGTGCGAATGCCTCGCGAATGTCTTCGACGATTTTAATTACGCAGTAGGAATTATGCAATAGGAATTACGTAGTAGGAATTACGAAGTAGGAATTATGAAATAGGAATTACGAAGTAGGAATAAAATCTTCGATTTTCCAATAACGCAGTTCCAACAACGAAGTTGATTCGTACTTTCGCGACATAAAATTCTATTATGGCGCTTATTGAAGAGATGAACAAAAGTGGAAACTGGCTATTTCGTTGGCGCAGCTTTCTTCCGTTGGTATTGTATGTATTGGCCGCTTCGGTTATTTGGTTTGAAATGGATACCGACAATCCACTGTTCGATAAAACATGGGCTTGGACGTGCCTAGGCATTTCGTTTTTCGGACAACTCATTCGCGTGGTAACAATCGGTTATACACCTAAAGGAACTTCAGGAAGAAACACCAAAGAAGGTCAAGTGGCCGAGGTTTTAAATCACACCGGGATCTACAGCATTGTTCGTCACCCCCTTTATTTAGGAAACTTCTTCATGTGGTTAGGTATTATCATGTACGTTGGAAACTGGTGGTTCACCCTTACTTCTTGCCTGCTGTTCTGGTTGTACTACGAACGCATTATGTTCGCGGAAGAATTCTTCCTTCGAAATAAATTCGGAGATGTCTACATCAAATGGACCGAAAGAACGCCGCCTTTCTTCCCACGCTTCTCTTCTTGGAAATCTGCTCCCGTAGAATTTTCACTTCGCAATGTTCTAAAGCGCGAATACAACGGATTCTTCGCGGTATTCATTTCCTTCGCTCTACTAGACGCTATGAAAAACTATGTGCACTTCGGATATTTCGGTTGGAAGGAAATACTAACACCGTTCTGGCACACTGCCCTGTTCATTGGCTTCATCATTTTCATTGTTCTTCGTAGCTTGAAGAAATACACCAAAATTCTCAACGTAAAAGGAAGAGAATACAACGTATGATGAAAGGCTTTGAAAAAAAATCGAGACCTGTCATTTCGAATGTAGCATTTTTGAAACGTCAGCTCTATTACTTTTTTCTTAGCGTTATACTCATTGTTTTATCACTGCTGATTGGTGTTATCGGCTATCATTACACCGGGCCTATGGGATGGCTCGATGCGTTTTACAACAGTTCCATGATTCTTACAGGCATGGGTCCTGTAACCGTTATTACCAACGACGCTGGTAAATGGTTCGCTTCGTTCTACGCCCTCTACAGCGGCGTTGCATTTTTAACCACGGCTGGAGTTATGCTCTCACCGCTTGTTCACCGCATTCTACACATTCTTCACGCCGAAGACGAAGCATGAAAACACTTTACATTATTCGTCACGCTGAAGCGGAAGATCTTTTCGGTCAACCCGATAGCTTCAGACCGCTAACAGAACGCGGAAACCTTCAGGCCTTGGCTTTAGGAAATCACCTCGGGCAACTTCCAACGAACTGGATGGTGAGTCCTGCCGTGCGCACCTACTCAACCGCGCATACGCTCGGCACCACGCAAAGTCACAAACCCGTTCTTCATCTTGAAAAAAACATTTACAACGCCGAGCTTTCAGATTTGCTGGAAGTGATTGAACTGCTTCCATCAGAATGGAACGATGTGGTTTTGATCGGACACAATCCGGGCGTTTCCAACCTCTCTCAATTTCTTACCGGCATGCAACATCCGTTTAAAAAAGCTGCGGTTGTAAAAATTCAACTCGACCTAACCCATTGGTCTGAAGTGGCTCAAGGATGCGGCAAAGAAGACTTTTATTGGTTTCCATAAAGTAAAGTTGCATCTTACTTAACAAATGGCTTAACTTTGTCTCCCGTTATGCAAAAAAAGCAAGCGGTATCCTCAAAACGTTCCAAATATATCTTCGTTACCGGCGGAGTAACCAGTTCACTGGGTAAAGGAATCATCTCAGCATCTTTAGCTAAACTTCTTCAAGCAAGAGGCTATTCTGTAACCATTCAGAAGCTAGACCCCTACATTAATATTGATCCAGGAACCCTGAATCCGTATGAACACGGCGAGTGTTATGTAACCGAAGACGGCGCAGAGACCGATTTAGATTTGGGGCACTACGAGCGCTTCCTAGACATTCCAACTTCACAAGCGAACAACATTACCACAGGCCGCATTTATCAAAGCGTGATCGACAAAGAACGTCGTGGCGAATACTTAGGAAAGACCGTTCAAATTATTCCACACATCACCGACGAGATTAAGCGTTGCATACAATTGTTGGGGAATGCCCACGATTACGATGTGGTGATTACTGAAATTGGTGGAACCGTTGGCGATATTGAATCGCTTCCGTACGTTGAGTCTGTTCGTCAATTGATGTGGGAATACGAAGACGATTGCATTAACATTCACTTGACACTCGTTCCATATTTGGCTGCGGCTGGTGAATTGAAAACAAAGCCCACCCAACACAGCGTTAAAATGTTGTTGGAAAATGGGGTTCAACCCGACATCTTGGTTTGTCGCACCGAGCACGAGCTCTCTCCTATCCTTCGAAATAAAATTGCCAAGTTCTGTAACGTATCTCAAGATGCGGTTATACAGAGCATTGATGCAGATACCATCTATGATGTGCCGTTGCTTATGCAACAAGAGAAACTCGATGAAGTGGCTCTTCGCAAATTAGGATTGGCTCCGAAGAAGAAACCAGATCTTAAGAAATGGAGCAACTTCTTGGAAAAATTAAAGCATCCAAAAAAACGCGTTCGCATTGGTTTAGTTGGAAAATATGTTGAATTGAAAGATGCGTACAAAAGTATTGCTGAAGCGTTCATTCATGCTGGAACTTCACTCGAATGCGCTGTTGACATTGAATGGATTCACTCGGAAGGATTGAATGCAAAAAATGTAAAAGCCAAATTAACCGGATTAGACGGAGTGCTTGTTGCACCAGGTTTTGGTTCTAGAGGTATTGACGGAAAAATTGAAGCCATAAAATTCGTTCGTGAAAACAACATTCCGTTTTTCGGAATTTGTTTGGGAATGCAAATCGCTACGATTGAATTTGCGCGCAATGTTCTTGGTTTGAAAGATGCGCACAGCACAGAGATGAAGGCGTATACCAAGCATCCTGTTATCTGTCTGATGGAAGAACAGAAGAGCATTGTAAACAAAGGCGGAACCATGCGTTTGGGATCTTACCCTTGTACACTTAAGAAAGGATCGAAAGCTCAAAAGGCTTACGGAAAAATAAATATCGAAGAACGTCACCGTCATCGTTTTGAATTCAACAACGATTACATGGAGAAGTTCGATAAAGCCGGATTCAAAGCGGTTGGAACAAACCCGAAAAGCGGCTTGGTTGAAATTATTGAATTGGAAAACCATCCGTACTTCGTGGCTTCACAATTCCATCCGGAATACAAGAGCACCGTTATGACTCCACACCCACTCTTCATCTCATTTGTGAAGGCGTGTGTGACGACGAAGGCTTAATGAATAAACGTAAGCTGTAACGACTCGGTTTTCTTACCGTCAGGATTCGAGCAATAGACATAGTACATGCCTGTTGCAGGACGCTGACCGTCGGTTGTTTTTCCATTCCAGAAAACACGACCACCTTCGCTTTCACCTTGAAACACAACATTTCCGGCCGCATCGGTGATGCGAACACTGCTGTTGTACGCCAATCCGTCTACCGTAATGTTTCCATCGAATTCAGGTAAAACTGGATTTGGAAACACACGCACGTTACTCATTTCCTGATCGAAATTCGTTGCGGTAGAGAAATAAGAAACCATGCCTTCCTCGGTGGCTATGTATACTTCACCGTTGTCTTGATTAATAGCAATATCTGAAATTGTATTTGTTGGAAGCGGACTGTTCTCTTGCGTGAAATGCTCTATCTCTTGAAGACCATCGTCGCTGAACAAATACACGCCACTATTCCGTGTTCCTACCCACTTCCTATTTCCTCCATCAATTTCAATACAGGTAATGGTTTCTGTATCGAGTAACTTCTGAACGTTTCCTTCTTGCGTTATTAAAATAGGTTCACCATCTAAAGGGTCTTCCGAAAACAACGAAGACTGCGAATAAAATACGGAAAGCCCTTGAAGCGTACCCACCCAGATTTCACCATCTAAATCCTCTATCATACAGAAGACATCTTTGTTGGCCAATCCGCCTGCGCCTTCCGCTTCCGAAAGAAAAGTAATGTCGTCGTCGGATGCATTGGAAACGGTTCCATTCGGATCGCGCACCACAATACCTCTTCCGGCAACAATGGCCCAAATGTATCCTTCGCGCGTTGGCATAATGTCTTTCAACCAATCGTCGTTTGTTACATACGGCGCGCATGAATACGCGTAAAAATTTCCGTCGCGATCAACAGCTTGAACAGGTTTCGTGGAATAGCTATTGGTTAACCACAGCACTCCGTTCGGATCGAACGCAACACCTCCCACTCCGGTCCATCCGGGAGCCCATGAAAAACCAGAACCCTGTAAGGTGTTGTTCCCTGTTTCAACATTGTAATAGGTCAGTGTCCCGTCAGTTGCGCGCTGAATAAGTCCTTCTTCCCAAGAACCG
>JBJOPP010000111.1:0-2617 GCA_046050685.1 Bacteroidota bacterium | reverse complement strand
ATTTTTTCTCTTGCGCTTATCATCTCAGCGCAGGTTGCGGTTGCACAGAAATTTGCGTATGTCGATTCGAAATTTATCTTGTCGCACATGCCGGAGTACGTAGCTGCTCAAAAACAGATTAACGAGTTAAGCGCAGATTGGCAAGCTCAAGTGGAGCAGAAGTATACGGCTATTGAGCAGCTGGAAAAGTCATTTCAAGCAGAGAAGATTTTGTTGACGGAAGAAATGAAGAAGAAGCGTGAGGCAGATATCAATGAGCGCATTGAAGATGCAAAAGAGTTTCAGAAATCGAAATTTGGTGTTGAAGGTGAATTGTTCAAGAAGCGTGAAGAATTGGTAGCTCCAATTCAGGAGCAAATTTTTCAAGCGATTGAGGATATTGCTTCACAGTCGCAATACATGGTAGTTTTCGACAAAGCCAATCACTCAAATATGCTTTACACGAATCCAAAGCATGACATTAGCGATAAGGTGTTGAAGAAGATGGGGCTTAAGCCAGGTGAAGTTTTAGATAAGGGCGACGACGATAAGGAAGATTCTGAAGAAAAGCCAGGTGAAAAGCCAGGAACAGGCACAGAACGACCAGGAAATCGTCCAACTTCACCAGGGAAAGGCAACTAATGCGTATTTTTGGTACTGTCATTGAATAGAAGAAAAAAAAACATACAATCATGAAGAAGACAATTTTAGCAGCACTATTTATTTCATTAGGATTTGGTGCATTCGCGCAGAAGTTAGCGCACGTAGATAGACAAGCAATCCTATTGCAAATGCCAGCAATGAAAGGCGTTCAAGCCGATATGGAGACAGCGAAGAAATCATTCGAGGGCGAATATGTAGTTATGCAAAAAGAGCATGACGATAAAGTTGCTGAATACGAAACAAAATCGAAAATGGCGGTTAGCGCAGGCGGATGGCCAGAGGCAATTCGTCAAAGCAAGGCGCAAGCAATTGCAGATTTAGAGCAGAACATGATGGATTTCCAACAAACTGCAAACGACGAATTGCAACAAGAGCAAGATCGTTTGTTGAAGCCATTGGTAGACGAGTTCGATGCTGCAGTTGCGAAAATTGCAAAGGCAGGAGGATATACTTACGTGTTCGACATTGGAGCAGGTAACTTGGTATATTCAGGTGGTGAAGACCTAGGTGATAAGTTGAAAGCTGAGTTGAAAATTCCAGCAACAGCGCCAACTACTCCAACACAGAAATAATATTGATTGAATAAAATGAAATCCCGCTAGGCGGGATTTTTTTTGCTATGAATACAAATCCAATAGGCATTTTCGATTCAGGAATTGGTGGGCTAACAGTGGCAAAGGCCATTCAGAAAGTTCTTCTAATGAATCGTTTATTTATTTCGGAGACACTGCTCACTTGCCTTATGGTGACAAGTCGCCGGATAGTATTCGTGCCTATTCAAAAAGAATAGCAGAGCTATTGGTCGAGAACAACTGCAAAGCAATTGTTATTGCATGCAATACCGCATCGGCACACGCATTTAAAACAGTGGTCAAGAGTATACCTTCAAACATTCCTGTTATCAATGTTGTTGATCCCGTTGCAAGTTATACTGCTGCGAATTACAACAAAACGAAAGTGGGTGTAATCGGAACCAAGGGTACTATTCAATCGCGTATTTATGTGAAGCGAATTGAGAAATTGAATCCAAGTTTGAAGGTGCTTTCAAACGCAACGCCTTTGCTAGCCTCTATGATTGAAGAAGGTTATTACAACAATAAAATTTCTCAAAGTATCATCGATAGTTATTTATCGAAGTCTTCATTTAAAGGCATTGAAGCCCTCATCTTGGGCTGCACGCACTATCCGCTAATCAAGAAGGAAGTTGAGAAATTTTATCAGCAGAAAATTGAAATCATAGACAGTGCATCTGTCGTTGCTCAGTATGTTTCTGATGTCCTGAAGAAGAAGGATATTCTAAACACGAGTAAACGCAAACCGAAGTATTCGTTTTGGGTTTCAGATTATACCGAATCATTCGAAAAAAGCACAGCCATTTTCTTCAACCAAAAATTGAAATTGGTTGAAAAAAGAATTTGGAAAGACGAGCGTTATTAATGCTTGAAGTGACGAACACCGGTCATATACATGGCCACATTGTTCGCGTTACAATAATCTACTGAAAGCTGATCTTTGATAGATCCTCCAGGCTGAACTACTGCTATTACCCCTGCATTTTTTGCGATTTCTACGCAATCTGGAAAGGGAAAAAATGCATCGCTGGCCATGGCACTTCCTTCCAATGAAAAGCCAAAATGTTTCGCTTTTTCTATGGCTTGATTAAGGGCATCTACACGAGAAGTTTGTCCAGTTCCGCTCGCAAGCAAGGTGTTATTCTTGGCAAGAACAATTGTATTGCTCTTGGTGTGTTTCACCAATTTATTTGCGAAAATCATATCTTCAATCGAAGCTGCATTTGCTGCAGTAGTGGTAGCACACTTTAGATCAGAAGCTGTTTCTGTAGCACTATCTTTTTCTTGAACCAAGTATCCATTCAGGATTGATCGAACCTGGGTTTGAAGAAGAGGGGTTTCCTTTATAATTAAGATAATTCTATTCGCTTTTGATTTCAGTAATTCAACAGCTGGATCGTCGT
>JBJOPP010000110.1:0-5931 GCA_046050685.1 Bacteroidota bacterium | reverse complement strand
TCAGAAAATAAAATCCTTCAGTAAGATTCTCAATATTCAGCATTTGATTTGTTGAAGCGATTCGTTCGCTAAGGACTTCTTGTCCAATTGCATTGAAAATAAATACTTGTGAACCCAAATCACTTTCATTCACTTGAATAGTAATTTGTGTTGAAGCTGGATTCGGAAAAATTTGAATGGTTGAATTTAATTCTTCAGAAACATTTTGTGCCAGCAAATCTAGGATGTTCGAACGCGAATAAACCAAAGTACGTGAAGGGTCGCAACTCACGCCAACAACTTCAACCATGTAGTTCATTTCACCTATTGGAGGATTCAGATCGGTGTAGGATAAAACATTGCTCGCAACGGTTGCAATAAGATTCATGTTACCGGTGTTCGCTCCTCTGTATAGGTTATAGCTGTTGAAAGCGATTCCTTCGTAGGCGTTCCAATTCAAGTTCACATTGTTACCCACACCTGGCGATGTTGTTAAATGAATGGTCTTGTGAATGCCGTCTAACGGGGAGAAAAGATATCCGCAAGTGTCGCGCATGGCAATTCGGTAGCGGTTTGACTGAACTTGTGGATTTGAGTTTTCATCTTGAAATGTTCCTGCTGAGCTGTAGTCGACTTGACCAATTTCTTCAAACACATTCAACACATTTGTTTCTTTGAAAACGACAATGCTTTGCACAGCGCTATTGGCAATGGGTTCCCAGATGATGTGGTTCTTTCCGCTTGCATCGTCAACGGTAACTAAACAGATTGAAACCGGGGTTGGTGAATCTACATTCACACTTAACGGACCAATATTCACAACACATCCGCTTGGTTCGGTACCGATGAAATAGTAGTCTTGGGTTACGTTTCCATAAATAATTAACGTGTCAGAAACGCTTGAAATACTTCCGAATGAAGTACCCCAACCTATTTGAGAAAATGTTCCTCCGTTTGGATAAATACGAACGCCGTTGCTGAAGCAGCCGAGACTGGGTTGATCAATAATGATTGTAGGAATGAAATCGGGATAAGTGCAAGGTCCTTCCACTGTAGCGCTTGGAACGTAGTTGCAGGCTGTTGGATCTGTGCATCCTTGTCCGCAGGCTACACATTCATTCCAACAAACAACCGAAAGAATTTGATCGGCACTTTCAACTGTCACAGATCGGTTACCGAAGAATCCTTGCACACAGACAGCATCGGCAGCAAAGAACTCGGTTATGTCCCACACATTTCCATTAACGAATTTGTATTGGTACGAACCTGCAACCAAATCTAACGTTATCGACCAAATTCCATTTCCTAGGTTTGTCAGCGCAAGCACACTAGGATCCCAATTGGGATAGGGATTATCTATAGTACCGTCGCTGTTCGCATCTGCGAAGCTTCCTGCGATATGCACGCCAGCCGGGCTCACTGTTTGACTGGACATATCTACTTGGAAAGTGACTTGGAAGGCGTTTGCTTGAAAGCATCCTAATAAAAAAAACAACACCCCGAATATTTTAGATTTCATCTTGCACTTATTGTGGATGCAAGGTAGAGCTCGGTTGGTGAAACAAAAAGGGAATTAGTTTAATAAGGTGGCAATAGTCTTCATTGACAAAATCATCTGTTTACAGTCTTTGCATTTTACAAATCCGTATTGAGAATAAAAATCTTCAGCTGCTTTATCAATAGGATCAACAATCAGTGCTACCGAAGCAATCTTTGTGCTCGCATCTAGTGCACGCTCTAGCGCGTTCATCAATACAAATTCACCCAGCCCTTTTCCTTGAAATTTCAAATCAATAGCTAAGCGTCCCAGCAAAGTAGCCGGAAGTTTAGAATAATTGCTAGGAGCATTAACCTTCAATGAATTTGGAATAGCATCGGCATCAATTGAGTAAGACGAGAGGGTGTAATAACCGATTAGATCTCCCGTGTAGTCATCGTTCAAAACAAAACACACCGACAATTTCTTCCGCATGTCCTGTCCCGCTTGAATAGTTAGATAACGATTCAGCGCTTCATTTCCGCAATTGAATTTTTCTAAAGCGTGTTTCTTCTTATCAAGAATCTCCATTACTTCTCAGCTACCATAGATAGTTTTCGATAATTGGCATAAGCCTTCTTAAGCTTAGCGTTCGGCTTTGGAGCGTTGGTGATTAGATCGACAAACATTACAGCGTCTCTTTTGCTTAAGGTTAATGCGGCCTGTTGGTTAACCACTTCAGAAGCTTTGGCATGAATTGTTTGAACTATAAAATCGCTAAGACTTCTATGTCCTGCAAGTTGCGCAGCGTTTTCAAATAACTCTTTTTGTTCGGCAGTGAGTCGCACTTCAATTCGCGACGAAAGATTTTTTTCCGTTTTCATAATTCAAATGTACGGATAATTTCCGTACAAATGAAGCTAAAGATTCCTGATTTCTATCGACTGAAGGCATTTGATGTAGCGTCTTCCAGACTTGAGGTCTTTTGATGAGAGGAAGACGATACGCTGATCCAATTCTTTCATGGATTTGCCTTTCATTTCGGTGATGATGTAAAATGAATTTCCGGCTTCTGAATTGTAGATTTCATTCCATGAAAAAACCACACGATAGCCATCTGAAGCGGTAAAGACAAAATAGAATTCGTTTAGTTCCTTTGGTTTATTGTAATTGAATTTCACATCTTTCAGAAAATCCTTCAAAGGCACTCCCTTCATGTGATTTAAAGTGTCTTTCACTTCACCTGCGTGATTGTAGATGAGTTGATCTTCCACATTTACTGCATTGAATTTCAAAATATCGTCAATGCTGTAGCTCACCTCTTTTTCTATTGCACCGAAGATTCGAATGTTGTCTGTAGGGGTCAAAGTTGATTGAGCCATTACCGATGCGCCGAAACAAAAAAGGAAAGTGAAAGCTATCAGATTTTTCATGTTTCGAAGATAATCCAATCTTATTCCTTGGGAATTCTTTAATACGGGCGAAAAATTTTTCGCCCATATGCCTTACCCTCTCTTGCCCTATTCTCTTCCACCCTGAACCTAACAATTCTTCGAATCAAATCAAACGGCATAGGTTGGTTCAATGGGAATTGAACAGAACCTTTCCCTTGCTTGTAGGATGACAGCTCCTTCTTGAACTCCTCATGTCCTGAGGGCGTTGCATAAAGACCTATATGTTTTGCATACCCTGCGAAATAAACCAATGGTTTCTTGAAGGTCTTGTAAGCCGGCATTCCATAAGAAATACTAACTGCTACATCCGGAGCTTCCGCGAGAATAAGATTGTGTAATTTCTCCAAGAGATCTTGTGTCTCTTTTGGAAATTTTGAGATGTATGATTTTATTTCTGAATGCATCGAAGAGCAAAGAAAATGAAAAACCCTTTAAACCAAAAATCCCCAACTTTCGTCGGGGATTTGGTTGCTTGATGGTGACACTGTAGGGATTCGAACCCCAAACCTTCGCATCCGTAGTGCGATGCTCTATCCAGTTGAGCTACAATGCCATTGCTATTAAGCGGGTGCAAATATAAGCATTTCCTCTAACTTCACAATGATTCTAATTATTTTTTCTCCCCCTGCCAATCTCAAGTGACTACCAAACCCGCGTCCAGTCACAATTATTCATCACATCGTGCAACTTCACCAACCCTTGTCCATAAACTATTCGAGCTTCACTGAATCTGGGGTTTGAAACTGGAAGCGCCACAATATCTAACGTATCACCGAAAACCTTGTAGTCGCCCAATGAACTTGGGGTTTCACTGACTACCGCTTCGAAGTAGTTGTTGGAAACGAACTCCTCAGTGATGTTAAAACTAATTGTTGTTGTTTTGTCATCTTCATAAACCCCCAATTCAAAAGACCAGTAAAAGGGAACATATGCGGAAGAACCGGCACGGAGAGTCTCGTAACAAACCGGTTTCATTCCAGTTCCGCCAACACTCAACGGATTGTTCGAAAGCGTTCGAGCTTCTGATCGTGAATATTCTTCACTCGGCAATACTAGCGTATCTCCTTGCCCATTGATAAATTTCAAATCACCAACATTTGGAAAATAATTTTCCATCTGCTCAGGCAATCCAGGACAATTCACTTCCTTTTTGCAGCTGCTAAAGAACAGCGAGGGCACAATTGCAAGAACTGTAAAAACAAGCACAAACTTCTTCATACCATTACTTATTTCACTTTATACAATTTCAATTCAGAAAAATCAAAATCCGGATTCTCAACAAACACACGCATTTCTTCAACTTTCCCGTTTCGATCTAAAATAAAATTCACTTTTCCCGACGGTAACATCATTTGGGTAGTCCAATTCAAATCGTAGCTCAACAAGGTGCCCGTTACCCACAATTCGCCCTTGAATAAAGCCGTTGGCAAAAAGTCTATGACCAACCTACTCCCTTCCTTTCGCACTTCAACCTTTCCGTACATTTCACTTTCGTAAACACCGGTCACATCTTCCGAGCAAGCTACTACCTCAAAAACTTCAACTTCATTTGATTTATCTTCTTCAACTGCAGGAGCAAATTCATTCACCCAATTCTTACTTCCCTTCACACCCAAAAACAAATCCAAAAACTCAAAGCCCATGGCACTCGGCAACGAATTGTTGCTGTTCGTTAAAATCACAAATCCTAAATTCATATCGGGTACCAAAATGGTCTTCGAAATCATTCCATCGTAACCACCGCCGTGACTCACAATCTTGTGTCCGCCGTATTCCATCAACTCCCAACCCATGCCGTAACCGTTCGCATGACGTGAAGGCATGTTATCGCGCTGCCACTTGCTCACCGGCTTGTTAATGTTGTATTCCCACATTTCATACGAACGCTTTTCGTCCCAATATTTCTTTCCACCTAAAGTCCCCTTGTTCAACTGCAACATCATCCACTGACTCAATTCATTCACACATGCGTTAATGCTTCCGGCAGGGCCAATGTTGTCCCAATTCACATAAGGAATGGGAATGTTCTTGCCCTTCACGGTGTTGTGTGGAGACGCGACGTCGGCGCCCGCCTGAAACTCGGTAATCGAAGTGTTCGCGTTCTTCATTCCCAACGGAAGAAAAAATTCATCTTTCACAAATGCGTCCCACGTTTTTCCTGTTACTTTCTCCACGATTTGTCCTGCAGCCAAGAACGCAATGTTGCTATATCCATAGGTCGTGCGGAATCCGTACTTCGGCTCCGCGAACTGCCATCTGCGTAAAATTTCACTTCGAGAATGATTCGTTCCGTACCAGATTAAATCTCCTGCAAAAGTTTCAAATCCTTGTCGGTGCGAAAGCAAATCGCGCACCGTCAAATTCGCCGAAACATACGGATCGTATAATTTCAATTCTGGAAGGAAATCTTGAACCTCGTCGTCCCACTTCAACAATCCGCGATCGACACAAATCGCCAACGCCGCACTGGTGAAGGCTTTCGAGTTACTGGCAATAGCGAAGGAACTGTTCTCAGTAACCGGCTCATTCGTCGCAGCGTCCTTCACTCCGAATCCTTTCGATAAAATAATTTCGTTGTTGTAGACAATGGCTATTGCACCTCCGGGGACATTGTACTTCGACAATCCTTCGTTCATCTTGGCTTCCAAAGCCGTTATTTGCGTTGAGAAAGGCTTCGCGGTTTTCTTCTGAGCCGTTGCGCTCAGCATGAATGTAACCGCTATAAATGAAAGGAATATTTTTTTCATGTTGAATATTATCTGAATCTAACTTCTGTTGCGCCGTGTCCGTATTTCTGGTAATTCCCATCGAGGAATTCGCATTGCGGATAATAGCTTTTAATGAATGAACGAATCTCTGCGCGCAAGACTCCCTGCCCCACTCCGTGAATGAAGATCACCTTCTTCACTTTTTTCTTTTCCGCAATGGCCAGCATGCGCTCGAAGTGTTCCATTTGAATGGTTACGATTTCGCCGTTCGACATGCGTTCGTAATTGTCGAGCAATTCATGAATGTGCAAAT
>JBJOPP010000109.1:0-3436 GCA_046050685.1 Bacteroidota bacterium | reverse complement strand
CTGCAAATGCGAAGGCAGCTTTAAAAAATGCATTGCTGAAGAACGGCTATATGGAAAATGTTGACTTCAAATTCGAAAAGCCTGTTACAACAGTTCAAGGTAAGAAATACGAAAACGATGCGATGAAGAATCGCTCCGAGTATGAGAAATACCAATACATCAAAGTAAAAGTTCAATAAGAGTTCATACATGCTTCATTTAAAGAGACCGTTGGTTTTTCTTGACCTGGAAACCACCGGGACCGACGTTGCGAAAGATCGCATCGTGGAAATAGCTTTTGTAAAAGTTATGCCAGATGGAGCAACTGAAACGCTACCCGAGTTTAAAGACACCAAGTTTTTAATCAACCCTGGAATGCCTATTCCCATTGAATCTTCTATGGTTCATGGAATTTACGATGCTGATGTGAAGAACGCTCCGTTGTTCTCAGACTGCGCTCCTATGTTGAACGACTTCATTGAAGGATGCGATCTAGCGGGATACAACAGTAACAAGTTTGATATTCCTCTCCTTGCTGAAGAGTTCTTGCGCGTAGGTATTCCGTTTACTTTGGATGGAAGAAATACAGTAGACGTTCAAATACTCTTTCACAAACTAGAACCACGAAATTTATCTGCTGCTTATAAATATTATACCGGTGGAACGTTGGAAAACGCTCACGCGGCATTAATAGATACCCAAGCCACTTACGAAGTGTTCAAGGGTATGTATGAAAAGTATAAAGACGATGAACGTGCTCTTCCAAATACCATTGAAGAAGTAGAAGCATTGAGCAGCTACGGAAAACGTGCCGACCTTATTGGTAATCTTCAATACAACGAAGAAGGCGATATGGTGTTCGGATTCGGAAAGCACAAGGGAGTGAAAGTGGCGGACGTTCTGACACGAGAGCCAGGGTATTTCGGTTGGATGATGAATGCAGATTTTCCGCTTTACACCAAGGAAGTTCTTCGCAAGTTCCGAAACAACATGATGGCATAAGGCTATGCGAGTTGCAGTCCTCGTCTCGAATGATCTAACATACGATCAACGAGTAAGTAAGATTTGCGATTCCCTTCAACATAAAAATTGGGAAGTGCGTCTGATTGGCGTACTTAAATCTGGAAGCACCCCGCTTCAGCGCAACTATTCAACACAACGATTAAATGTCTTGTTTAGCAAGGGACCGTTGTTTTATTTCATGTTGAATGTCCGCATGTTTTTCTATTTGCTTTTTCACAAAACGGAAATCATTTGGGCGAACGACCTCGATGTGTTGTGGCCAGCGATTTTGATGAAAAAGTTAAGAGGAACAAAAGTCATTTACGACTCGCACGAATACTTTACAGAAGCGGAAGGATTAACCGGAAGAGAGCGAATTAAAGCCATCTGGACGCGCATTGAAGAAAGATGTGTTCCGCAAGTAGATTTGTTCCTTACGGTGAATGAAAGCATCGCATCTATCTATCGAAAGAAATACAATCGCGAAGTATTGGTTCAACGCAACATGCCCATTTTGGTGGAAGATGAATATGAGAGAGAAGAGTTGTTTGAAGTGAAAACCGTTGTGCTACAAGGTGCATACATTGATCCCGACAGAGGCGGAATGGAGTTGGTGGAAGCGTTTCAGTTTTTGGAAGGAATTCAATTATTCATTGTCGGAGCTGGAAGAGACTTGGAAAACATTAAGAGACGAATTGTTGAATTGCACGTGGAAGAAAAAGCGAAAGTTCTACCGCGGATGTCTTATGATGAATTGAAAAAATTAACGCAACGGGTTCACTTGGGTGTTTCGCTAGACAAGCCGTTGCACATGAACTACACGCTATCTCTTCCAAATAAATTATTCGATTACATACATGCGGGTGTGCCTGTGCTCGTAAGCAATTTGGTTGAACCTGCACGCATTGTGAGCGAGTATCAGGTAGGTGAAGTTCTTGAAGAAGTTACTCCGAAAATGATCGCGGAAGGAATTCAGAAAATGCTGAACTCCTCGTCATACGAGGCTTATAGAGCTGCTACAAAAAAAGCAAAGTCGGCATTGCATTGGCAAGCCGACTTTGATAAGATTGATTTTTCTAAATTTTCTTAGAACAAGAATCCAACCGCAACACCTGTGCGAACGAAGTATCCAACATACGGACGGAACGCTTCGTTAGGCGCTTGAATGAAAGGTTCGCTTGTTGAAACGCGCGTATCGCCGCTGTTCCAGATGGTTCCGAAGTTAACGTCAATGCTAATCTTATCTTGGAAAATACGCTGGTAACCGAAAGACATACCAACACCACCAGTATTGATGTTGCGCTTGGTGTATTCGTAGATACTCATGTATGTAATAGGATCATATCCGATATAGGTCTCTTCAAGAGCCTCCATATATTGGTAACGCGCAAACATTGAAAGGTAGATTCCTTCTGGTGCGTTGTAGCGTCCCATATAATATCTGTACTCAGGAGTAATTGCAACGCGCGTGATGTAGCTGCTTGCAAAACCGTCGCTTTGGTCTTGATACAAAGCACCGAGCACAAAACTTGAGCGCTCTTTGGTTTGATGTTCAAACGACACATTGGCTGTGCGCATAATGGGTGAAGAAATATCCAACTTTAGGATGTTCTTGTTCTGTGCTGAAACCACGCTTGTGGTCAATATCAACACGATTACGAATAACTTGCTTATAAACTGCATATATTTTTCTTTTTGTATGAATAAATTTAGTGCAATTTCGCTAAGTCGAAACGAAAAAACAATGACAAAAAAATTTAACATCATTTATCTTGGTTTAGCTCCTTTTTTGTTCGGGCTAAGTTGGTTTATTTCTCATGAGTTGTTTAATCATTTCATGAAGAATAAGGGAACCATTGAGAACCCAGCCAAAGACAATTCATTTGTCTTCGCTTGCGGATTTTCTTTCTTGTACCTTTTGGTGTTTTTTATCATTCGTGACCTCTATCCGAAAAAAAATAACAAGTCGTAAATACATTACAAGATCACACAACAAATTTGTCAAACATTTAAAAATTAAAGAAACATCATGACTGAAATAAACAAAGAAAAACTGAAGGCCCTTCAATTAACCATGGATAAGTTGGAAAAGACTTACGGAAAGGGTGCTGTAATGAAATTAGGAGATACTGCTGTTGAATCGATGGAAGTAATTCCAAGCGGATCATTGGGACTTGACCTTGCGTTAGGTATAGGCGGATTTCCGAAAGGAAGAATCGTAGAGATCTACGGTCCGGAGTCTTCGGGTAAAACAACGTTAGCCATTCACGCTATTGCTGAATGTCAGAAGATGGGCGGTATTGCTGCGATCATCGATGCAGAACATGCGTTCGATAAGTTCTATGCAGAAGCATTGGGCGTTGATACCGAGAATCTTTTAATCTCTCAACCAGACAACGGTGAGCAAGGTTTAGAGATTGCAGACAACTTGATTCGTTCAGGAGCAATTGACTTA
>JBJOPP010000108.1:0-5484 GCA_046050685.1 Bacteroidota bacterium | reverse complement strand
AACTTCAGACATTAATGTTTCATCATACACCGGATAATCGGCGTTTTCTGGAACGAACACCACGGGTTGCCAATCGCTGTTGTGCAAATACTTCACAAACTTCAACCAACGCTGAACGCCTCCTCCACCTGCGGGAGGCCAATAGTATGCTATGATGAGAACCTTCTTTTTCACTACTTGCAAAATTCGCAATATTCCGATTCCGGATTGTGTCTAAATACTTGCGTTTCCAACAAACTCTTCAACACTCCCAACAACTCCTCTTCGAACTTGTCCACATCTGCTTCTCTCAATACCGCAGGATCTTCTCCGCGCATTAGCGAAACAGGTCCTTGCTTGGCCTGCTTCAACCCGAACAACATCGCCTTGGTATTCTCGGGTGCATGTCCATCTTTCACCCACATGTAGGAATAAGTCAAAATCTGAAGAAGCTTCGGCTTGGTGTCTTTCAACCAAGGTCCTTCTTTGTCGCTTAACTTCAATTCATCTGTTTTCACACTTCCCGTTTTGTAGTCGAGAACCATGAAGTTACCCGACTGCTCATCTACACGATCGGCCTTTCCGCGAACGCGTGCAGGAATATCCACTCCTATCTTCTCCATGGGCAAGTCTGCCATGAGCTCCACCTCTACCCCATTCACCAAGCGCTCTTCACCGTTTTCACGCGCCTTTTTAAATTGCTCTTGATCGTGTTCCAACACCACTTCAATCATTCGTTTCACAATGCGGCGCATGATAATATCGAATCCGGCCAATTCAAAATTCGAATTGTAAAGTCGGTAAATGGCGTCGTCAATAAGCGTGTCTAACTCTAACTTGAATCCTTCAAAATCGGCATCTTTAATGGTCATTCCAACAAAGCGTTTGTATAAGGTCTCCAAGACATCGTGCACAATGGAACCAAACGTAGAGGCTTCCATATTCTCTTCTAAACTTTCTACTTCACCCAGTCCTACAACATAACGATAGTAGAAGTCAAGCGGACAACGCATGAATTTATTGATTGCCGACGGTGAAATTCCATAGGCCATTAAATCATGAATACGCTGCGTTGAAAATTCATTCGCCTCAATTTCTTCTTCTCCCGTTTGCAAAAATTTGTTGCTGTGTTCGAAGTCTTCGTGCCGAACGTTCGTTCGGTTTCCGTATCCCGTTAGCTCTTGTCCAATTTGCATCAGGTAGCGCGAAGGTTCTGTCATTTTATAGTCTGAACTCAACGTGTGATACAACAAGCGAACATCCTCTGCGCGCTGCAATAGGCGATAGAAGGAATACGCTATTGTCCCTTCCCGCTCTTCCGGAGAAGGCAATTCAAAGGCCTTCCGCAAATCGAAAGGTATGAGAGATTGCGATCTTCCGTTACCCGGGAATTGCTCATCGTTTGCACCTACTATAATCACATGCTTGAAATCCACCGCACGCGTTTCCACCATATTCAACACCTGAAGTCCTTCCAACGGCTCTCCTTGAAACGCAATGGTTTCTTGCGAGGCGTAATGTTGAAACAATAGATCAAGCAAAGGCACTTCATTTAAAAATGCATTGCCTTCCATGTGCATTTCAATGCGACCTAAAATCTGTTGCAAGCGCAAAGCCGTTTCTTTGGTCAACTCGTCTGACTTTTCCGCTTCAACAAAAACAGAAAGAAACTTTTTCAATCGCGAAATACAATTCGGAAGATCGAAATTCTCTACAGTTAGCAAGTCTTCCAGCTCCTTCATTGCAGGAAGCTTATCTACCAATTCCTTCAACTCCTTCTCTCGGATGTAAATGAATTTTCTTCGCATGACATATCGCTGAATTTCCCTACGCTGCGCGGAAGGAATAAGCACATCCAAATCGGTTTGCAAAATCAACTGCGAGAAATCCTTGTAATACATTCCCTTCTTCACTTCCTTCGACAAGCGACTCCACATGCGCAAGAGCATTTTCACCACGCGGAACAAGGCCACCTGATCAATGGGATAACCCAGCGCCACGTTTACAGGAGAATCTATGGACAATCCGTTTAAAAACGGACGAAGCAGAAATGGCTGAATCAAGACCACGGCCGTGTTAGCACGATCTTCTTCCTTCATTTCATTCACCAACTTCGATGCAGCGAATGCAGAGGCCAAGGGCGTTACAACTTTCGAAAAGGTTATGGTGCGGCTACGGTTATTGAAATCGTCTGACTTCGCAATGGGCATTCTTCGTTCTTCCCACGAACGGAAAAAGATTCCAGCTTCGTGGATGGGGTTGTTTACATAATAGGCGTCTGCATCGAAATGGAAAAACACTTTTCCTGTTTTGTGAAGACGCATGACCCACTTCTCTTCGGCCTTCGAAAAGGCCGTTATTCCAACAAAATAAATAGCATCGGCATTCGATGGGAAATTCACTTCCACCTTCTCTTCCGCCATGGCTCTATTGAGTCTTGCATAGCTGAATGCGTGTTGCTCGTTCTGCAATTCAACAAAACGATGATATACTTTTCCTAGATCTAACCAGAAATCGGCATAATCTTCTTGCGCGTCGGTTAACGGCTGAATTCCGAAACTCCAATTTTCAATATCCTTGACATCTTTTAAATTCTTGAACACTTCACCGGGATTGGCAAGCGCGACATCGATATCGTTGAAATCGTCGAGAGCCATGCTTCCCCATTTCAAGAAGACTTCAAACGAATCGGGAGATTCAACCACTTCGGTGTAGGCGCGATAAAGCAACAAAAGCAAGCTCAATTTTTCTTCCGTTCTTTCTTTCACAATAGATTTAACGAACTGTGGAAGCAGCATGAGCTGTGGTGTAAGGAAAGCCGAACCTAAAATTTCAAACAGAAATTTTTTCAAAAAAACTTTGGAACGATTGCTTGGAAGCACCACCACAATACGATGTAAATCTTTGCCGTGTTTGTCAATGAGTTCTTGAGCAATTCGTTTTAAAAAAAGTTCTTCTGAATTTGTTTGCATATTCGCAGTATGAATTTCCCAAAGTTTCTAAAATTTCCAGAAGGAAAACGCATTGTTCAAATCTTTTCCTCAACAACTTTTGAAGAGGTTGTCATTATGGGGGCTTCCTATTTCATTCATACCAACAACGCTGTGACACACGCCGACCGTATTTATGTCATGGATCTCTTGGAAGGGGGAAACGGCGCCACTTTCATTTCGGAAGAAGAATACCATGCGCTCAAAGCTGATATTTCTTCCAACTATAAATTGAAGTCCATTTGAACATTCCCGTGTTCGAATTACGCATGGTCTGCTTGAAAGCCCTTTCCATTCCTTTCATTACTTTACTTTATGAAACTTCAGTTTGAAAAAAATGTGGACTTGTTGGCGCACAACACGTTTGGCATTTCAGCAATAGCGAGAGAATTTGCACGCATAGACCAACCGGAACACGTGCAAGAAGCGTTGGAATATGTGCGTCATAGCAAGGGCTATCATTTGGTTCTTGGCGGAGGAAGTAACATTCTGTTCACGCAAGATGTAGATGCGATTGTTCTTCAAAATAGATTATTCGGAATTGAATTGGAGAAGGAAGACGACATGCATGTGTATGTGCGTGTTGCTGCGGGAGAAAACTGGCACAACTTCGTCTTGCATTGCATTCGAAACAAGTGGGCTGGCGTTGAAAATCTTTCGCTCATTCCCGGATGCGTGGGAGCTAGTCCTATGCAGAACATTGGCGCGTACGGTGTTGAAATGAGTAGCGTCTTGAATTATGTGGAAGCCGTGAACATTCATACTTCAGAAAAACATCTATTCTCTTTGAACGACTGCGAACTCGGATACCGCGAGAGTATTTTCAAGCGAAAGGAAAAAGGAAATTGGTTCATCACGCATGTGGGCTTCAAACTAAACAAGCGTCCTGTTTTTCACATTGAATACGGAGCTATTTCGGAAGAACTCGACAAGATGGAAATTGATACCTTAAGCATTAAGCACATCAGCCAAGCCGTTATCGCCATTCGCAGTTCCAAGCTTCCCGACCCGAAAGTATTGGGTAACGCAGGAAGCTTCTTCAAAAATCCGACGGTAGATCTGTCCGTGTTACGCGCTATTCAAACCCACGACGAAAAGATTCCGTTTTATCCCGTAAATGAAACCACTGTGAAAATTCCTGCGGGGTATCTTATTGAGCATACTGGGTGGAAAGGCAAACGCCTTGGAAACTGCGGTGTGCATGAGAAACAAGCTTTGGTTTTAGTGAATTACGGAGGGGCAACGGGACATGAAATTTACGATCTAAGCTCAGCGGTTATGACAGATGTCAAGAATAAATACGGCATCGAATTAGAGCGTGAGGTAAATGTGTGGTAAATTAGCGGCTCATTGTAAAACCCAACACATTGAGCACAATAAGATTTAAAACAGCAGGCACCCCATTTTTTGACCATTTAAAAAACGGTGTAGATTCATATTTCAACGCTACAAAGCGCAACAGATGGGGCAATTGGCTTATCATCGTTAAAGCGATCGTTTTACTTTCAAGCTTTTTCACGCTATACATTTCTTTGGTTTTCGGCGACCTCTCTGTGGCCATGAGCATTGGAGCTTGTGTACTTTTGGGACTAACCTTGGCTGGAATTGGATTCAACTTGATGCACGATGGGGCTCACGGAAGTTTTTCTGATAAAAAATGGTTGAATGAAATCATGGCCCACACACTGAACATGGTGGGTGGAGATGTTAGCTTATGGAAAACGAAGCACAATGTGATTCACCATTCGTTCACGAATATTGAAGGTCACGACGATGACATTAACATTCAGCCAATGATGCGCACGAATGAGAATCAACCGCGTTACAAGATTCATCGCTTTCAACATATTTACGGATATATCCTTTATTGTCTGACCTATATTTCGTGGGTTTGGATCGACGATGTGAAGAAATACAGAACACAGCAAGTGGGTATTACCAAACTTCGCAAATTCACCTTTATCAATCACTTCACTTTCTGGGCAACAAAACTTTCTTATGTTGCCACCTTCGTTGTACTTCCAATGATTTTTCAAGGTGTGGTTCCAGCGATATTGGGTTATTTATTGGTGTCAACGGTAACCGGAATTGTTATCGCTGTGGTTTTCCAATTGGCACACGTTGTTGAAACAACTTCATTCAATAACCCGGAAGACAACAACGGTGTAATTGAAGAAGAATGGGCCATTCACCAAATTAACACCACAAGTAATTTCGCGACAAGAAATCCTCTTGTGACCTTGTTTACTGGTGGATTGAATTACCAAGTTGAACACCATTTGTTCCCACGTATTTCACACGTTCACTATCCTGCTTTGAACAAAATTGTTCGTGAAACTTGTGAGAAATTCGGAGTACAATACAACGAATATGGAACTGTTTTCGCTGCCGTGCGTTCACACACACGTCACTTGAAGACGATGGGAATTGCCGACTAAAACGTTGCGCAAGGAATAATTCTTCGCTTTACTTTTCGCATGTTTCTGTTGTTCGCCCACAAGTAGGTGAAACTAAT